>JAZRNI010000094.1:0-12050 GCA_045648105.1 Eubacteriales bacterium
GTTAAGTCGTAAAGCACGCGGTTGATGCCCTCAACCTCGTTTGTGATGCGAGAGGTGATACGGTGAAGGAGCGCGTACGGAATTTCCTCGATAGTTGCGCTCATAGCATCAGTTGTGTTGACCGCGCGGATAATCGCGCACCACGCATCGTAGCGCTTGCCGTTGCGAACGCCTACGCTCTTCATATCGGGCACTGCGATAAAGTATTGCCATACCTTGCCGGCAAGGCCTGCATTGTCAAATTCCTCGCGCAGTATCGCGTCTGCCTCACGCAGCGCGTTCAGTCTGTCGCGGGTTATAGCGCCAAGGCATCTTACTCCGTGTCCGGGGCCGGGGAACGGCTGGCGGTCTACCATATTTGCAGGGAGTCCGAGCGCGCGGCCTACGACGCGGACCTCGTCCTTGTAGAGGAGCTTGACGGGCTCGCAAAGCTCAAACTGAAGGTCGTCGGGAAGTCCGCCGACGTTGTGGTGCGCTTTTACTCCGTCGCTCTCGATAATATCGGGGTAAATCGTGCCCTGAGCCAAAAATTCAATACCCTCAAGCTTTCTTGCTTCCTCTTCAAAAATGCGGATGAACTCACCGCCTATAATTTTTCTCTTAGTCTCGGGGTCGGATACGCCCTTGAGCTTGTCAAGATACCTGTCACTTGCGTCTATGTAGATGAGATTTGCGTCAAGGCCCTTCTTGAACACCTCAATTACCTGCTCGCTCTCGCCCTTACGCATAAGTCCGTGGTTGACGTGAACACAGACGAGCTGCTTACCTATAGCCTTAATCAAAAGCGCCGCAACAACAGAGCTGTCAACACCGCCGCTGAGCGCGAGAAGAACCTTCTTGTCTTTCACCTGCTCTCTTATCTCTTTGACCTGCTCGTCAATAAACTTGTTTGCAAGCTCCACGTTTACTATGCGTTCCATTGATTCGGGTCTTTTCTGTAAATCCATAATTTACACCTCCGCAAATTATTTTTATTATGGCAATATTATACTACATATTTTTGCGGATTACAACAATTATTTTTAACAAATTTTATTTTTTTGAGTAAGATTGATAATACAACTTACTAAAAAAGAGGGTTATATTATGCTTGTAACGAAACCGTACATCAGAGAAAACGCAGTTGCTTATGCAAGAAAGTACGCATTTACACAAAATCCTATCTTCGGCAACTTTGCGGGAATAGGCGGTAACTGCACGAATTTCGTCTCACAGAGTATTTACGCGGGCTCGTGTCAGATGAACTACACGAGAACCTTTGGGTGGTACTATATATCAATGGAAGAACGCGCGCCGTCGTGGACGGGGGTGGAGTTTTTCTATAATTTTATAGTCGGCAACGCGGGAGTAGGCCCATACGGCAGGAGCGCTACCGCGGACGAGGCGGAAATCGGTGACGTTATTCAGCTTGGCAGAGAGGGCGAGGGATATTATCACACCCTGCTTATAGTGGGCTTTGAGGAAAACGACACGCTTGTCGCGGCGCAGACGGATAATGCCTACGCAAGGCCCCTTTCCACTTATACCTACGATTTTTCGCGCTATATTAAAATCCTCGGCGTCAGAGTTGAGTCGCCGTCAAGCGATGACTGCTTTCAAAGTGTTTTTGACGGAATTGCGATAGTACCGAACGAATAAAAAAATCCCTCTTGTTTTTATCGTCAAAAGGTGATAAAATAAGATAAAGACAAAGAAAAAGGGGACACGGAAGTTGAAATTGAAACGGGAAAATCAAGGAGCTTTAGCGCCCGACGACGGGGGGCGTGCAGCAAAAAGCTGTCCCGGCGTTAACAAGAGCGGCGATTTTTTATATCTTGAATTATATATGCTTTTTTTGAGCTTGTCGTTTCTTTTAGCATCTGTTGCGGCATATTTTTACGTCGGAAAGCACAACGTTCTCGAGGGCATTTACAGAATTATCAGCTCGCCCTCAATGCTCGTAACGGACTATTTTGCGCTTGGCGGTCTTTGCGCTACCCTGCTCAACGCAGCCCTGTGCGGTTTTATTACCAATCTTATAATATTTTTGACCCGTCCTGCAAGGAGTGCAACCACCTTTGCGGCTTATATGCTCGTCGTGGCGCATTGCTTTTACGGACTGAATTTTGTGAATATGTGGCCGCCGTTTATCGGAGTTCTCATATTTTCTCTTGTTAAAAGACAGAAATTTTCCGAAAATTTAAATATTGCCCTATTCTCAACTGCTCTTGCGCCCTTCGTAAGCGAGCTTTTGTTCAGATACGCATCAGACGGCACACGACTCACCCTTTTGGGAGCTTTTCTTTCGCTTTTGTTTGGAATAATTGCGGGCTTTTCGGTTCCTGCGCTCATTCCCGGCACGGCAAAAATGCACCGCGGATACAATATGTATAAGGCGGGGCTGGCGCTCGGTATACTGGGTATTTTCGTATATAATTTTATGTATACGTCCTTTGGCAAGGACGCGCCCGACGGAGTGCTCATCGAAAACGCGGAGTATTATGCACTTCCTTATGCTTACCGCGGATTTATGAACGCGTTTTTCATACTCCTGTTCGCTCTTACAATTCTTTTCGCCTTTATTCTCAACTCGCGCTCGTTTCGCGGCTATAAGGCGCTATACAAAAGCACGGGGTACGGCGTTGACTTCCTTGACAAGTTCGGTGTAGGCGTATGCCTTATCAACGTCGGAGTTCTCGGACTTTGTATACTTGCTTATCTGAATTTGGTTTTCATACTGCCCGAGCTCTTCCCTATTCTGCCCGAGGGGGTCGGATTCACAGGGGCGACGGCAGGTGTCGTATTTGCCGCCCTCACCTTCTCTATTGACGGTCAGCAGCCGCGCACGGTAGCGCCGATAGCCGTAGGCTACAGCTTGCTGTTCATGTGCGTTGTGATTTTCTCAGTCTCTACGGGGAACGAAATACCGTGGACCTTATCAACGCAATCCTATATCAACGGTCTTGCGTTTTCGACGGGGCTTTGCCCCTTCGCGGGCAAATACGGCAAGCGCGTCGGTGTGCTTGCAGGCTTTTTGAGCGCTATTATCTGTACGGCTACGGCAGAAATGCACGGCTCTCTTATGCTTTACAACGGCGGCTTTACCGCAGGGCTTACAGCCCTCGCGCTTTTACCCGTGCTTGATTTTTACAAGGTGCGCGAGAGATTTGACGACGACGTGTGCTGAAAAAATAAGGCTCTATAACAAAATGCCCGAGGCTTCGAAAAATAAAGCTCGGGCATTTTTGTAATTTATATAGTTTTTGATTTAACAGCTTGCCCACAAGGGCAATCACGCTATGCGTTTTTGCGAGCCTCAATAAATACGTCAATATCTTCTACGATATAAGCTCTGCCCGTAGTATGCAGAACGTCAAAGCAAGTTCCAAGATAGTCTAAAACACCATACTTCTTGAAAAGGCTCATCGTCTCTCTGCCCGTAAGCTTTTTATCTGCGCGATACGCTTCAAAACAAAACGCCTTGAAATCTAAAGTTTTACTCATATCACACCTCCGGCAAAGACAGTCTTCCTGCACGTTCTTCATTAAAAAGCTGTGCAAGCATTAAAGTACTATACTGCCAAACCTTTGTTTCTTCTCTTTCAAGATAAGAATACAATTTCGAGCTCGTAAATCTCTCCATTGCTTCATTTTCAGACCAATCGTTTAGCTCCATAATTTTAGCGACTGCATTGGCGGTAATACTGTAAAGGAGAGTTTCATAACTGCGTTCGTTCATTCGAAAGTCACCTCTGTATCAATGTATTTTAAGTATTCAAGCGAGTTTTCCGTATGGAACAGAATTTGGTCGCAAAGAGCTTCTGTCTTTAGATTCTTAAGAGCGGCTTCCTTGTCCAAGTCTCCGTTCTCATATTCGACAACCACGCGGTAAACCCTATCATCCGCAACAGGCCCGATTACAATATCATAGTCGCCCGTAGGCTTTCCGCTTCTGTTATCACAAATGAAATCAAGCCATTTTTCATCTGCCGCTTCAAAATGGATAACTGTAAGATATGACTTTGCTTTTTCTAAATCAAACTCATAACGGTTAACACATCTATAATTATTATTGTTGCGATAAGCAACCTTTACCGCCCAGCTTTTCGCTTGTGCTTCGCTCGTCGTTACGTAGAAGCCGCCGCCAAAGTCAAGAGGGCGCTTTGCCTCTAAAATTCTCGGCATATCTATAATCGTATCGCTGCCGTGATAACAAATCATTTTATTGCCTCCATTTTTAATATGCGCCTGCTTTCTTCTTCAAGCATTAAAAGCAACTCAAGCAAATGCTTTCGTTCTGCTATTTTTGCGCGTATCGTTTCTTCTTGTTCAATCGTGCCTGCGTACTTTTGAATTACCTTTTTGCCGTCTCTGTATCGCAAATAACAATATTTCCTTCCGTTTAATTCTCTTATAACCAAAGAGCCGCGAGGCAAATCTGTAATACGCTTTTCATACGCCAAGCGCATATTCTTGTTTCGTTGCTTTTCTTTTTCAAGAATAGCATCAATAAAGTATTTTTTCTCTTTCATACTATTATTATACACTACTATTTTTAATCTGTCAACAGTTTTGTGGTATATTAAATTGTTCTACTTTTATGTTAAATAAAAAGTGAGGTACTGTGAAAATACAATACCTCATCTTTTGTTTGCGATTATCCCCAAATGTAGCCTAGCGCTCAATGATATGCAGGGTGGGGTTTACGATACTGTCGCACGCCTTAACGCTCGTCTGGCGCATAGCCATAAGGCGCATACCGATATTTTCGATGATGTTTCTCGGCGGCAGGGGCAGCTGTTGCATTTCCTTAGAGTTTATCTGCTTGGATTTTGAGATTATCGACACATATCTGTCGTAAATTGTGGAATTGAGCAAGGCAAACAGACCAAAGGCGAGTCTCGCGCACATTTCGCCGTTTTTGTCCTTGGTGTCTATAAAGTTTATCTTATTGTGCGTGCTGATGTATCTGTACGAGGGGAGCTGAGACGCCATATAGATTGACGGATTAAGGAATTTGTCGTCACTCTTGGCAGGCACGCGCTTTATGATAATCATATTCTTATTCTTTTGAATAAGCGATGGGTTAACCGGCGCAATATACTGTCTTTTAATAGGCTGAGGGAACTGTATGGTGCCGTTCTTCATTGCGGCGGGACGGATAAGCGGTACGGAGCTCTTGATTGGCTCTGTAAAGAGAAGTCCCTCGCATTTTGAGTCTACGATAAGACCCGTGTGCATTTTGAGTCCAAGTGAGGAGAGCGTCTCGGGGAAATCCGAGAAGTATTTAACGATTTTTGCTTCCTCTGCACTCTTGGGCAGGGTGAGCGTGCCGTCATGCTCATTAACGATGAAGCTGTATGACAGGCTTGCCGTCGGTGAAATCTCGTGACCGAGGTCAAGCGAGGTCGTAATATCAACGGTGTCGCTCTTGGGCTCGTTTTTATAGGAAACTATAATATTCTTCTTGAGGGGTACTGCGCGCTTCTGATTCTTCGGCTTGCCGACGAAAAGGTGCAGTCTCTTTAAGGCGAGCTTGTCCGCGATTTCCTTACGGAGCGGCTTTAACTGTGACGCCGTCGCATAGGTAGTAGGCAAAATCATAACGAGCTGACCGAGCGCTTCAAGATGCTTTGCCGCCGTCTTTAAAAACAGAAAGGGGGCGCCTATCTTAAGCTGAGTCACACCGCCCGCAAGGAGCGCCTCGCTTGAGTCCTTTTCATAAAGGACTGTGGGGGGATTTGATATAATTATATCGTATTTGTCCTCAACGGTATCAAAAAACGTCACCGTATAGTGGTTCTTTGAGTCAACTATGTAGTTTTCATTATATACCGTGAAATACACCTTTACGTTATAGTCGTGACGCGCCTTTTTGCGTATTCTCTCAAGGTTGTTTTCGAGCATAGGCAAAAACGTCTCGTTATTTTCAAAGCAGGTAAGAAATATATGACGGCACATCGGAGCTCTTTTACATATTTCTTCAATCACAGCTGCCGCAAGTATGCCCGTGCCAGCGCCTGCGTCAAGAACGGTGTACGAGCTTTTCTTCATATCAAGCTCTAAGATTGACGCCATAAGAGCTGCCGTGTCCTTCTTGGTAAAGAGTCTGCCAAGTCGGATATTTTCGCTCTGCGATTTCTCCCGTATAAGCTTGGCTGTATTCCTGATAGCAAGATTAAGCATTTCGCTCCTCCTCAATTCTGCCATAAATTTTCTTATCTCCATTTTAGCACAAAAATTTCGTCTTTACAAGATGTTTTTAAATATTTTTACTAAAAAAACTTGCAAAAAGGGTAAAAGAGTGCTATACTTATATTATACTGTTAGAATCTCTCTTGGAAAGGAGCAGAATATGAGCGCAAAGAAAAAAACAAGGATAAGATTTTTGCATTGCGGAGACATACATCTGGACGTGCCGTTTCTCGGACTCAGCGCCGACAAAAGCGAGGAAAGACGCAGAGCCTTGCGCGACTCGTTCGTCAAGATGATGCAGTACGTGCGCGAGACTGAGATAAACGTGGTTTTAATCAGCGGTGATTTGTTCAATACGGATTTTTGTACTAATATGACGGCGGAAATTCTTATACGCGAGTTCAAAAACTCGCAGAACACCGAGTTTATTATTGCGCCCGGCAAGCATGACAGCTATAATGGCAACCCTGTTTACACATCGGGCAGACTGCCGAAAAACTGTCACGTTTTCTCCTCTGATATGCTTTCCAGATTTGATTTTGAGGACTACAATATAACGGTCTACGGTTGGGCGTTTATGAATGACTCCATTAAGGAAAGTCCGCTTTATGACCGAGTCGTTGACGACAGCTCCAGAGTGAATATCGTTTGCGGATACGCAGACCTTGACGGAGCAATCGACTCTACCGACTGCCCCATATCGCTTTCAGAGCTTAAAAAATTCGGTGCCGACTATTATGCGCTTGGCTCACGCCACGAGTCAAGTAAATTTTTAAGCGCGGGCGGCTCGAAATACAGCTATTGCGGCTCTCTTGAGTCTATTGGCTTTGACGAAAGCGGTGTTGGCGGCGCCAACCTTATCACCGTTGATTACAGCGAGGGCGAGCTTACGCTTGAGCATAAGCAGATAAGATTCGGCACTACCGTATTCAAGACCGAGGAGCTTGACGTTACCGGTATGAATACCTCGAACGAGATTATCAATGCCATCAGCGGTATGATAAGCAAAAATTCCTACGGCAGAGAAACCGCTCTCCGCGTTATTCTTACGGGCTTTGTTGACCCGACCTTCCTTGTACCGAAGAACATAGAAAACGATGCATTCGGGCTTTATTTCTTTAAGCTTATCGATAAGACACTTCCTCTGCATAACGTCGATCATTTTAAGCGCGATATGAGCGTAAAGGGCGAGGTTTTCCGCCAGCTCTATCCCAAACTCACAAGCGAGGATGAGGATGAAAGACTCGTCGGTGCGCGCGCGTTCCGTGCGGCGCTGGCGGCGCTTGACAACAGAGATATTGAGGTGTAGCGTGATTGACACAATCACGCAGTTATGATTGCCCTTGCGGGCGCTGCGCGCAGTTATGATTGCCTAACGGCAAGTTATGAGTTATGATACGCTGCGCCGTGTTATGATTGGGCAACGCCCAAGTTTTGGGGTTAGATAGAAAGTCTACCATAACGCTCGGCGATAGCCGAGTTCATAGCTCTAAGCTGAAAACTGACAAAACAGGCTAGCTCAGATTTTTGCATTTGAGCTAGCCTCTCTTTGTGTCAATAAAACAAAAGTGAGAGCTCGGAAAATTTCCGAGCTCTCTTTTCGTGCTGACCGAGGGTCAGCGGTAAAACTTTTAGTTTTTAATTACTGAGCGTAAGTGATGGTAGAACCTGCATTGGCCTGTACCATAAATGCTTCGAATGTAGAAGTGCTTCCGAATTGAGCTACAATCTCAGCCTCAGTGCTTTCGCAAGTAACCTTTACAAGTACATTCTTGAAGGGTCTGTAACCGATAGACGTTACACTCTTAGGAATGTTGATAGTCATACCGTCAGTGCCGCCGGAGTTGTCAAATACATCTGCACCTATTGTCGCTACGGTAGAGGGCAGAATTACGTTATCAAGTCCGCTGCAAGACTGGAAAGCTCCATGCTCGATTTCTGTAATCTCGGTCTGGCTGAGGTCAACAGTCTTAAGTGTGGTGCAGCTGCTGAAAGCCGCGCGGTTAATTTTACCGGAGTTGCCACCGGTAAGAGTTACCTTAACGAGAGTCGAAGGAACAGTATCGAAGATATAAGAGAAAGCTGGATTGCCATTATAGTAGGTTGCTGCTGCGCTTGCGCCTACGAAGGGCAGAGTGATTTCCTCAAGTGCTGTACAGCCTGCGAATGCGCCTGCGTCGATAGCTGTTACGATTTCGGGAACTACAAGAGAGGTTGCGCTCTTGCTTATATCCTTAACGCTGTTAAGAGTGTAGGTGCCGTCGCCGTTATCGGTAACGTTGAAGTCGACAAGAGGAGCTCTCTCGGTGATCACCGTCTCGCGAGAAACAAATTCGCCGCAAACGGTGCAGTATACTACTTCATCACGAGTTCCGTGAGTTGTAGCCGTTGCAGGTACTTCATTTTCATAAACCGGTGTTCCGGGAGTGTGAAGGCTGCCACAACCGGTCTCTAAGTAGTTAAGAGTAATTGATTTAGCTAATACGTTGCCGGATGTCCAGTATTCCGAACCCTGATTGCTGAATTGAGCCTTATGCTCAGCCTCAGTACCCTCGTAATTGACTGTAAGGATTACATCCTGGAATGCGCGGTAGCCGACTGTTACGCCCTTAGGAATGTTAATAGTCATACCGTCAGTGCCGCCTGCGTTCTGGAATGCAAATGCATTAATATTTGTCACAGTATCGGGCAAGATTACATTGTCAAGTCCTGTACAACCAAGGAATGCGGTGTCACCGATAATCTTCATATCGGACTGGCTGAGGTCAACAGTCTTGATGGAAGTAACGTTTTGGATAGCGTTGAATTCCAGACCATCATTATAGTTGTTAGTCATGTAAGTACTGCCGGTAATTGTTAATTTGGTAAGAGACGAAGGGATGTAGTAGGTTTTTGTCTCTTTGCTCGTATATGTTGTTTGTGCTACAGCGACTGAGCCGTTGTAAGACACTTCTCCAAAGATGCTACCAAACAAGTTTTCAACATCGCTTCTAGATGAAGATGTCTTCAATCCTACGAAGGGCAGAGTGATTTCCTCAAGTGCGGAGCAGCCTGCGAATGCGCCTGCGTCGATAGCTGTTACGATTTCAGGAACTACAAGAGAGGTTGCGCTCTTGCTTATATCCTTAACGCTGTTAAGAGTGTAGGTGCCGTCGCCGTTATCGGTAACGTTGAAGTCGCCAAGAGGAGCTCTCTCGGTGATTATCGTCTCGCGAGAAATAAGAATGCCGCAAACTGAGCAGTATACTATTTCATCACGGGTTCCGTGGGTAGTAGCTGTTCCGGCTACCACGTTTTCAATAATAGGAGTTGCAGGAGTGTGTCCGTCTGTAGAGCAAATGAGATGTACTCTTGCAGTGTAGCAGTAGTTATCGATGTAGGTAAGAAGTCTCATAAGAGCTGTCTTTGCAGTCTCATCAAGCTCGGTATCGTTTGCCATAGCATAGATGTAGTTGCTGAGATTGTAGGTCAACTCTTCACCGTTAACGGTAACCTTGATGTCGGAGCGAAGGTCGATAGCCTTAACTCCAATTTCTATCTCGGTAAGACCTGCAACGTCAACAGTCTTGGTAGCAGGCTCGCCGCCGTAATTGTACTCGAAGGTAACAGTGCCTTCAGCATCCTTAGCTACTGCGAATACAAATGCGATTTCACCGGCGAGTCTGAGCCTTGCGCCGCTGATAACTGCCATAAAGTCATCAGAGGGAGTTGTCATAGCCGTACCTGTAACTGTTTCCAATACGTTGATATAGTCGTCTGTATAGATTGAGTCGTGACCAAAGTACTCGATAGCTGCCTTACCGTAGTCCTTAACAGCATAGAGAAGGTCTACGAGAGCAGCGTCTTCGGGATAAAGCGTAAGAGCACCGGTTATATAATCAAGAATGGAAGACGTAAGAGTGGGTTTATTTTCTCCAAAAGCGCAAGTAACTTCCCAGTTGTCAGCAAATTCCTTTGCGGGAACGGGAATGCAAATTACGTCATAAACGTCATCGTACTTAAGTGCCTCAGCAGGAAGTCCGTTGACAAGAATATCCGTAACGCCGTTAGGAACGTATACGTTGTAGATGAAATCACTGCCAAGAGTGATGTTGTGCTTGAACGCATTGTCACTTGCCCACTTGGTGAAGTTTTCTGCTACAGGAGCTTTAAGAGTGACAGCATAGTTCATCTCGTTGGTGCTTGTTCTGTCAGTAGCGAAGCAATCAACAAAGCTTGCAGCATAGTTCTGTGTGGTTACAACGCCCTTTGCAAGGTCGAAGTAGCAGTTAGCAAAGTTGACTGTCGCTCCGGGGTTGAAGCCGAACGGAACATTCTCGCTGTTATTATCAGAATAGAAGAAGCAGTTATCAAAGTTGAAGGTTACAGGCGCCTGAACGTCGTTGTAATATTTTATGAACTGACCGTTTGTGCTATAGAACTTAGCGTTCTTTACATCAAACTCGGTGCCCTCTTTCAAAGCGCCTGAAGCTATCGCGTAATAAGCGCCGTTTGCTGTAGCAGTATTATAGTACGTACCGCCGTTGATGACAAGCTTTTGAGAGTTATTTCCGTTCTCTCTGAGAAGTCCGCCGCAATAAACGGTGAGGTTATCACCGGGGATTTCTACGCCGTCAATAGTAGCAGCGCCTAAATAGAAGGGTGTTGTATTTACGTTTGTGTAAAGAAGATAAGAGGGTACCCATTCTTCGTTAACCTTGCTGAAGAAGCGAATCTCTCCGCCCTGACGGGAAGAAATTATACGGAAATTTCTTGTTGCTCCGTCTGCAAGACCAAACAACGCAGAGCCAGCTGCAGAATGGCGGCACTCAAGGTCATATCCGTTAAGGTCGAAATAGATATCGCCGGTTGACCAGTTTCTGCCGATAAGTGCAAATTCACCGTTGGTTCTGGAATCGGTAAAATTGACGTCATTGAGAAGCTTTACTGTGTATCCTTTGTTAGCATTTGTAGGGGTTGGATATTGGATTTGGTCTTTAAGGTTTACACCCTCATCACCCACTACGTTATAAACAATTTCGGTGTCAGAATATACGCAAAAGTCAGCAGCGATGCCGGCAGTATATTCTGCATTTTTGTTGTAGGGTATTTTTGTGTTGAGCTTATAAACAACAACTTCAGCACCGTCGGGAATTGATGCAGGAGCTGTCGAGTACTCAGTGCCGTCAACTGTAAGTACAGTTGTATCCGCTACGTCTGCCGCGGAAACGGAAAGGGTGATTCCCGTCACGAGCAAAGCAAGAATAGCTACGGCTGTAAGAATGAGTCTTAGCTTTTTCATGAAAAAATTTCTCCTTATAAATAATTTTAGTATGCTATCATAGATTTTAACATTTTCAAGGGCAAATGTCAATATTGATTGAGCATTATTTTGAAAAATTGGTAAAATCGTACACAATTTATGGGTAAAATGTAGCAACATTGACAAAGGATGACAAGTTTTTTTACAATGTTACTCACTCCGTCTTTGATATCTTATATACCGTATATATCGTACCGGATGAATTGGCTCCGCCACGATTTCTCGCTTCGCTCCATGAATTGAATTGCAACCAATGTGCCGCAAGGCACAATTCATGCCGCAGGCAATTCACGAAAGCTCAGCTTTCAATTCACGCAACCGCGAGCTTGCAATTCATTGCGTGATGCTCCGTTAAGAGCATCACGCTTAATGACAGAAAGAGGAAGAGTAAAAGAAAAAAATTCCTTCTATTCTTGCTCTGTCACGTTTTATAGATGAATTGATGCTGACGCATCATGAATTGGCTCCGCCACGATTTCTCGCTTCGCTCCATGAATTGAATTGCAACCAATGTGCCGCAAGGCACAATTCATGCCGCAGGCAATTCACGAAAGCTCAGCTTTCAATTCACGCA
>JAZRNI010000095.1:0-8433 GCA_045648105.1 Eubacteriales bacterium
TCATATTCGTTCCCGTATCGCCGTCCGGCACGGGGAATACGTTGAGGTCGTTAATTTCAGCCGAATTGTTCTTTATGTACTCGGCAGCGCCGATAAGCATATTTTTCAGCATTTTTCCGTCAAGATTAATAGTACTCATTATCATCATCCTATTCGAATTTTGTCGTAAAATGTTTATAAATATAATAACACAAAAAATATTATAGCACAGCAAAACGAAAATTTCAAGTGTATTTTTTGCCATTTTGCATTGACAATCGACTCACGTTATGGTAAAATACAGCCATAAAACATTTTTCACGAAGGAGAAAATATAATGCTTAAGGGTATATCTAACTTAATTCCGCCGGAGCTTTTGAAAATTATGATGGAGATGGGCCACGGCGACGAGCTTGTACTTGGTGACGGCAACTTCCCGGGACAGTCGTTGAATGCGCGCTGTATAAGATGCGACGGTCACAGCGTACCTGAGATGCTTAAAGCAATTTTAGAGCTTTTCCCGCTTGACACGTATGAAAAGCCTGTTTATCTTATGGGAAAGGTGCCGGGTGACGACGTTGAAACACCCATTTGGGACGAGTACAAAAAAATACTCGCAGATTACACCAAGGAAGAGCCTGTATATCTTGACAGATACGGATTTTACGACAGAGCAAAAAATGCCTACGCTATCGTTATGACGGGCGAGGGGGCGCTTTACGCAAATATCATTCTCAAAAAGGGAGTTATCAAATAAAAAGCGCGTTTTAAGCGCAACGAAAGAAAGAGCTATGAATCCTTGCGGGTTCGCAGCTCTTTCATTTTTTATTTTTTAATTTTCGGTTTTCATAGGTCTGCTCATAAGCGAGCAAACGCAGTTTTCTATACTGTTATTTTCGAAAAGCAATGAATACACCGCGCTTACGATAGGCATTTCGATATTCATCGTTTTTGCAAGATTGAAGACGGCCTTTGCGGCGCCAATTCCCTCAACCACCATTTTCAGCTCACTCTCTGCCTCGGCGGCGCTCTTGCCCTGACCTATCAAAATACCTGCGCGGCGGTTGCGCGAATGCATACTGGTACAAGTGACTATAAGGTCGCCAAAGCCCGAAAGACCCATAAAGGTCTCGCTTCTTGCGCCAAGCGCCGTACCAAATCGGATGATTTCGGACATACCGCGCGTCATAATTGCCGCCCTGGTGTTATCACCGAAGCCGTAGCCGTCGCTTATTCCCGTACAGATTGCTATAACGTTTTTCAGCGCTCCGCCTACCTCGACCCCAACGACGTCACTGCTTGAATAGACGCGGAAGCTGTCAGAAAAGAGGATTTTCTGAATTCGTTCAACGCTTTTTGCATCCTCGCCCGCAACTACGTTGGTGGTGGGGAGCATAACGGCAACCTCCTCGGCGTGCGAGGGGCCGCTCAGAACCGATATTTTTGCGTGCGGAAGTTCCCTTTTTAATACGAGGCTGAGCCGCATATTAGTATCGGGCTCAAAGCCCTTTGCAACGTTCAGAACGTCCTGCCCTTCTCTGACGTACGGTGCGATTTTTCTGGCAGTCTCGCACACAGCGGAGGACGGAACGGATATTATGACGAGCTCGGAGTCGGAAAGCTCGGAAAGCTCGCTTGTAAAATTCACTTCATTTGGAATTTCTGCTTCGGGAAGGTATTTTTCGTTTCTGCGGTTTTTCTTCATATATTCCGTGGCGCTTTGGGAACGCGACCAAAGGCTTACGGTATGAGAGTGGCGTGAAAGCGATATAGCAAGAGCCGTACCGAAGCTACCCGAGCCGACGATGAAAATTTTAGACACTGATTATCTCCGTTTCTGATTTTAAAATTTCGATATCTACGATGCGGTAATGCGGTGCATAGAGGGCACGATACGCTTCACTATGTGACACGGGTGATGGGATACCGTTCTTTTCGAATAGAGCTAAGTACTTTTCAATACAGCTTTTCAGTGTGAGAGCTGAGAAATGAAATCCCTTATAGCTTAGCAGCTCTGCGAGCTTTTTATCAAAGCCTTGGCGAGTGCCTTTTACAGCATTTGCGGTTTTTACGAAGGCTGAAAAGAGGCGTTCGGGCGGGAGGCGGTATTCCGTAAGCGCTGCGAAATTCACACGCACGAGCGCACCGCCAACGCTTTCAAAAAGCGGTACTGTGGGGTTTGCGGGAGTCTGTGAAAGCTCCTCATAGAAATACTTTTTTGCCTCTTTTTCATCATTTATAAAATGACCTGCGCCGAACTCGCTCTGATACGCAAGCTTAATGGCATCTATCGCTTCCATAAGCGGATATTTCTCGGCGTGGGCGGCTATTACCTCATTAAATTTCAAGAAAACATTTACCTCATCTTTAAGTTTACAACTACATTTTAGCATAAGATGCAAAAAAAGTACAGTACTATTTTCATTTTTTTGAAAAAACTATTTACAATCGCTTTTTTTTCTGCTATAATCATCTATGTTATTTTAGCCGATAAGTTAAATTACTTATGCGAGAAGGAGAATATTATGAGCCGTATGGTTGGAACGGTATCCCGTGGTGTGCGCGCGCCGATTATCAGAAGCGGTGACGACATTGTTGAAATTGTAAGCTCTTGCGTGATTGACGCTGCAAAAAACGAGGGCTATGAGATTAAAAACCGAGATATTGTAGCGATGACCGAGGCCATCGTTGCACGTGCTCAGGGAAACTATGCAAGTGTTGATGACATAGCGTACGACGTGAAGGAAAAGTTTGGCAACGAGACGGTGGGAGTTATTTTCCCGATACTCAGCCGAAACAGATTTGCTATTTGTCTTCGCGGAATTGCATCCGGTGTTAAGAAGGTTATTTTGATGCTCTCTTACCCGTCAGACGAGGTAGGAAATCATCTTGTAAGCCTTGACGCACTTGACGATAACGGAATTGACCCTTATAAGGACGTGCTCTCACTTGAAAAATACCGCGAGCTTTTCGGATATGAAAAGCACAGATTTACCGGTGTTGATTACGTTGAATATTACGAGTCTCTGATAAAGGAAAGCGGCGCCGAGTGCGAAATCGTATTTGCAAACGATGCGCGCGCAATTCTCAACTATACGAAGAACGTTATTAACTGCGATATACACACGCGCAAAAGGACGAAGAGACTTCTGCGCGCGGCAGGCGTTGAAAAGCTTTACGGACTTGACGAGATACTCTCAAAGCCTGTAAACGGCAGCGGATACAACGCTGACTACGGTCTGCTTGGCTCAAACAAGGCGACTGAGACTCAGGTTAAGCTCTTCCCACGCGATTGTCAGCCTATAGTAGACGCAATACAGAAAAGAATTTACGATGCTACGGGCAAGACTGTTGAGGTTATGGTTTACGGAGACGGCGCGTTTAAGGACCCTGTCGGAAAGATATGGGAGCTTGCAGACCCTGTAGTTTCCCCTGCCTACACGAGCGGTCTTGACGGAACGCCAAACGAGCTTAAGCTTAAGTATCTTGCCGATAACGAGTTCGGTGCGCTCTCTGGCGATGAGCTTAAGGAGGCTATTAAGAGCAGAATTTCCGAAAAGGATAGCAACCTTTACGGCAAGATGGTATCCGAGGGTACTACCCCGCGCCAGCTTACCGACCTTATCGGTTCGCTTTGCGACCTTACCTCGGGCTCGGGTGACAAGGGTACTCCTATTGTTTATATACAGGGATACTTTGATAACTATACAACCGAGTAAAAAACGTGACTAAAAATACCAAAAAGGGTATACGTCAGGTTCTTAGCGGAGAATTTTAAAGAACCGCTAAGTGCGAGCATCGCATTTGACCGGTCAATGCAAATTGGGCTAAGTCCAAGCCCTTATAACGACAGAAGAGAGAACAAATCGGTTCGTAGCCGAAATATTCTCTCTTTTTCTGTCAGGCGATATATATTGACAGGGCTAACTCTTGTTTTTCAAGCTTGAGTTAGCCCTGTTTTTTATTCTTCCTCTAAGTCTTCCGACGTTTGACTGTTATCGGAATAGACCGTGTACTTATTGTACTTGTTGTACTTATTGTACCTTGTGTACTTTGAGTATTTAGCGTATTTGCGTCCATTTTTAAGCTTGAGGTCTACACCGTTTACTACGTAGCCGACAATCTTACCGTTTACAGCCTTTATGTCGTTTGTAACGCTGGCAATGGCAGAAATGTCGGAGTGGTTAGGTCTTGCAACTATCATATAGCCGCTTACTATAGATGCAACGATACTGGCATCGGAAACCTCAATAAGGGGAGGCATATCGAGAATGATATAATCGTACTCCTCCTTCCACTCGTTAAGAAGGGCCTTCATTCTGTTGCTTCCTATAAGCTCAGAGGGGTTTGGCGGAACGTGGCCTGCGAATACGATATCGAAATTCTCGTAGCCTGTATTAATTACAACCTCATCTTTCTTATCAATGTTGCCCGAGAGAAGCTCGGAAAGTCCGGAGCGCACGTCTGTATCAAAAATACGGTTGAAGTCAGGGCAACGCATATCGCACTCTACGAGCAGAGTTTTTTTGCCGAGTGATGCAAGTGAGATAGATATGTTTGTGGAAACAATGCTCTTACCTGCCGCACTGAAGTCGCTGGTTACTGCAAATACGGGGCATTTTTCTGCCGCGGTAGCATAGCAAAGATTGGTACGCAGGGTGTTGAAGCTTTCAACGACAGCAAAGGGGGTTTTGCGTGAAAGAAGCTTCTCTTTGTACTGACGCCTCGTTTTTGAAATGTCGGATGCTTGAATTCTATTGATACCGAGCTTGCGGATATTTTTTCTTTCCTCACTCGTGTAATACTCGGGAATAACCGCAAGAAGGGGCTCGTCGAAATTCTCGTTAATATCCTCTAAGTCGTGAAGGAGAGTATCGGTTATAAACCTTATGAGGAATACGCAGTAGGATGCTACGAAGCCGAGCGCCGCGAGAATGAAAGCGGTCTTAATAACGGAAGGGTTATTTTCAGTTATTTGGTCTACAGAGGTGACTGTTTTTACTGCGATGAGGGTAGTCTCGTATCTTGCGCCCTCACCCTTACCCGACACGATATCGGCAACACGTCCGGGGAAATTTGACTGTATTGAACTGATTACCTTTAATGCAAAGTCACGGTCAAGCGAGGTAACGCTGACTGATAAATAGCCCTTGCCCTGAGTCTGTGAGCTTATCATTGACGTAAGAGTGCGGACAGCCCCTATATCGTCGGTTTCAAAAAAGCTCTTTGCATCGACGTCATCTGCAAAAACTGTCACGATATCGTTTTTCTTTACGAGGTCCTTACAGATTTCAGCAAGAGACTCGGACGCGGTAAGCAAGGAATCGCTTACGTAGTCTGTGCTTGCCTGGAAGTTGGGGATGTAAAATTCCGCCGTTGCGGTATAGGTAGTGTCCTGAAGCAATCCTGCGTAAGCTCCGCCCAGCACAGCAAGCAGAATCGTAACAATAACGATGTACGCAAGATATTTTCTCAACACCTTCAGTAGTGTTGAAATGCTGATTTCCTTATTGGTATTCATTTTCTGACCTTTCCTTTATCAATTTATTGTTTTTATCAATGCGTCAAATGCAACCTGTGCGCTTTCTTCTTCTTTATTACACACAAGCCGCAAAAGCGGAATTGTATCCAGAATTTTATCTGCCAGCCTCATTGTTTTTGAAAGCACCGATGCCTGAGAGCGCGGCAGGTATATTTGCTTCATAAATTTGACAAGACTTTCTGACTTTGAAGCAGGAGCGGCTTTATTTTCCGTTCCTCTTTCAACAAAGACGATAGCACGAAGTGGAAGAATCTCGTTTATACCGTAATTTTCCTTGCCCCGCCACGGTGTACCGCACGCATACGGCTTACCGTCAATAATGCGGATAATGGGCTTATCACCGTTTAAAATATGCACCTTGTCGCCAAAGCGGGAAAGCCAGTTTCTCGCATGGGTCGTTTTGCCGACGCCGCTCTGTGCGGTGAACAGATACGCGCCGCCATCGTACGCGATGACGCAGCCGTGGAATACGAAGGCATCGTAGTCGGGCAATTTCTCCGCTATCTCGCGATAGATACAGATGCTCTCGCAATAGTCCATAGGCAGTTTAGCATCGGGAGCGCAGTTCTGCTCGGCTATTATTTTATCTTTGGTGACGGAAACCGAAAAATCGCTCTTTTTATCCGTAACGTAATCCTTGGCAAGATTTTCGATGTAGGGATAGCTGTTATCAATCAGGACCGTAAGAGCTGCGATATCAATTTTCAGCATTTCGACCTCCCGAATACGCATTGACAAGGCAATCGTTCCCTTTTGCAATGCTTATTTTATAAAACGCATCCTTACCGAGGGGGTATTCCACGTTAGAAAGATTTATACAGCCTGCAAAGGCGTTTGTTTTTATACTTACGACACTGTCTGAAATAAAGACAACTCCAAGCGAGGTGCATCCGTAAAATGCATCGGTAGCAATTTCCGTAACCCTACTTGGTATTTTGACGGAAATCAAGGACTGACAATCTGCAAACGCGGACTCGTTTATGCGCTTGATACCGTTGGAAAGGGTGATGGTTACAAGGCTTTTGCATCCTGTAAACGCGGAGTGACCGATATTCTCCACTCCGTCGCCCATAACGACGTTTGTCATTGCCAAGCAATATGCGAATGCGTTAGCGCCTATATAAGAGACGTTTTGCGGAATGCTGATTTCCTTAAGTCCCGTGCAGTAGTAGAACGCTTTATCCGAAATATGAGTAAGACTGCTCGGCAGCGAAAGCGTCTTTAGCGCTGTGCAGCCTGCAAACGCGCTGTCATTCAGACGAAGCAGATTTTTGGGAAGCGTTATTTGTTCAAGCGAAATACAGTTCAAGAACGCAGCGCTGCCTATTGACTCGAGTGTGTCCGAGAGAGTAAGCGAGGCAAGGCTCTCGCAATTTTGAAGTATGCCGCTTGGCAAGAGGTATTTTATGCCCGACAAATCCGCCTGCCTTAGGCTTTTGCAGGACGAAAAGGCGTAAGCGCCCACCTCTATCGGTCTTGAAATATCTACGTATTCTATCGCAGAACAGCCGAAAAAGGCATACGGACCTATTCTTTTAAGCGAGGACGGAAGCTCAATGCTTTCGAGCGCCGTGTTCATATAAAACGCCTCGTCGGATATTTCCGCAAGGGAGCTTGGAAAATCATAGTCGGTCATTGAGGAGCAATAAGAAAAAGCTCCTGCACCGATTTTTTCAAGACCCTTTGGAAGGGTGAGATTTTTAAGACTTACACAGTCGTAGAATGCGTCCGCACCGATTTCTTCATAGTCTCTTTCAAAGAGAACCGATAAAAGAGCCGTGCAGGACATTGCGACGCCTGTAGGAACAGCGTCGGTAGCCGAGTTTATAACGAGGCTTTCAAGATTACGGCAGTCAAGAAGGATATATTCGCCAAGCTCAGACAGATTTTCTGAAAGTGTGAACTCGGTTAGCGCGGACGATGAGAAAACGTAGCTGCCAAGTCCGGTAATGCTGTCAGGCAGGCTTATTGAGCAAAGTGACTTTGCAGACGTGAAGGCGTAATCGCCGATTTCACGAACGCCCTCGTTAATTTTAACGGTTTGCAAGGATGTACACTCGCCGAACATAAACGAGCCGATTTTTGTAAGAGAGGCGGGAATTTCGACGTATTTTAGTCCATAGCAGTCAAAAAACACGCTATCGCCTACATCGGAAAGCGTTGCGGGCAAAGTTATTTCCTTTAGCTGCTGGCAATTTTCAAATGCATTGTTACCTATGTACTCGATTTTAGAGTCTTTGAAATCAATGCTCTGAAGATTAGTCGCAAAGTAGAAGCTATAATCGAGAATATGAGTCGCGGTGCTTGGCATTTGCACAGAAATAACGGCATTATGCACCGTGAAGGCGGAAGCAATCTTCTTTATTCCCTCGGGCAGAGTAAGCGAGACTCCGATAAGCTTTTCGCCTGAATATACGGGGCTTGCGTTTTCCGTAGCGAGGTAAGCGCCGTTTGTATCGGTCAGCGGCTTATAGAACAGCAATATTCCGTCACCGATTACGGTAAATTCCTCGCTTATATTCTTTATATAAGCCGTACCGTTGATTGTGAGCGCGCCAACGTCGCTGATACTGCTTGGAAAATTTATTGTTTTCAGCAAAGCTGACTGATAGAAAGCATAATCACCGATAATCGAGAGCTTATCGTTAAGAGTAAGCTTCTCCAGATTTTTACAGCCGGAAAAAGCGTACGGCGCGATTTCGTTTATGCTCTCGGGGAAGGTATATTCCGTTACCGCGGAGCATTTAGGGAGCAGGAGCACTCTGCTTTCCGCATTATCAACAAGCACGCCGTTATCGATCGTATATCTGCCGCCGTTTGGCATTGTGATATCGGTCAAGGCGTCCATTGAGAAAAACGCCAGCTCGCCAAGGCTTTGGATAGATGAATTAAAGGCAAGGGCGGTTATTTTA
>JAZRNI010000096.1:0-18601 GCA_045648105.1 Eubacteriales bacterium
CTATGAGGTGCAATTCGTCAATAAAGAGTATGATTTTACCCTCGCTTGCCTTGACCTCGTTTAGCACTGCTTTGAGTCTTTCCTCAAATTCACCGCGGTACTTCGCACCCGCAACAAGCGCACCCATATCAAGTGAAAATACCGTGTGGTCCTTCAGATTTGCCGGCACGTCGCCTCGCACTATTCTTTGTGCAAGCCCCTCGGCAATCGCCGTTTTACCCACGCCCGGCTCGCCGATAAGGCAAGGGTTGTTTTTCGTCTTTCTTGAAAGTATCCTTATTACGTTTCGTATCTCCTCGTCACGGCCTATAACAGGGTCAAGCTTCTGATTTTTAGCAAGCTCGACAAGGTCCGTGCCGTATTTGTTAAGTACGTCATATCCTGTCTCGGGATTTTGATTTTCCACTCGTCTGTTACCTCTCATTTCCTTTAGTATTTTTAAAAAGCCGTCCCGTTCTATCCACGCAGCCTTTAATATATCCTTTGTTTTTGCGTCCGCTTTATCCATAAGCGCCAAAAATAAATGCTCAACCGAAATAAATTCGTCATTCATCTCCCGCGCCTTCTTTTCCGCCTCCGTCAAAACAAGACTGAGCGCGCTCGACATATAAAGATTGGCGCTGTCTCCGCTCACTCTTGGCAGTCGGTCAAGGTCCGCCCTCAGTGCGCTAATCAGCGAGGGCACGTCACTCTCGCATCTTTTGAGAATTGACGCTGTAAGTCCGTCATTATCCGTCACGAGTGAATAAGCAAGATGCAGAGGAGTAATATTTGAGTTTTGCCGTTCTCTTGCCTCGGCTTCCGCTTTTGAAAGAGCCTCTAAGCTCTTTTGCGTGAATTTTTCCATATTCATATAAACACCCCCGTTTTTATCAATCTAGTCACTTGACAATTACATTATAGCCGTAAAAATAGGATATTTCATTTCTAAACTGTGTATTTTCTGTTAATTCTAGCACTCATAGCAATAGAGTGCTAATTTTTTGACAAAAAATAGAAGGCTATCTCGAATTATAAAAATCAAAGATAGCCTTTTTCACGGTGGCTTGGATTTTATGTATCGAAGCTGCCGTCCTTCAGAGCTTCGAGCATGATTTTAGCGCTTGACGCATTTGTCGCAAGCGGAATTTTCTGTACGTCACACAGCCTTAAGAGCGCCGATACGTCAGGCTCGTGAGGCTGGGCGGTAAGCGGGTCACGGAGGAAAATTATAAGCTGAAGCTCGCCGTTTGCAAGCATTGCGCCAATCTGCTGGTCTCCACCGAGCGGACCGCTCTTCATTCTGTGTATGGAAAGCTGAGTTTCGCCCATTATCATAGTGCCCGTCGTGCCCGTTGCGTATAGCTCGTGCTGTGCAAGCGTATCTCTGTATTCCTTGGCAAGCTCAATAATTTCGCTCTTTTTCTTATCGTGAGCAATCAATGCGATTTTCATTCTCAGTGTCTCCTCTGTATTCTTACTGTTCATTGACAAGAGCGCAGAACTCGTCTATTTCTTTTTCGATAGTCTTTAATCCCTCGCGCCAGAAATCCACTGACGTAAGGTCTACACCCGCGATTTTTGCGGTATCCTCAACGTCTGCTACGCTCGTCGTGTAAAGAAGCTTCTTGTAGGTGTCGACAAAGGCGACTCCCTCCTTAAGGTACTTTGCGTAAAGCCCTCTTGCAAACAGTCCGCCAAAAGCGTAAGGGAAGTTGTAATAGCTTAGCCCGCCACTGTAATAGTGACCCTTGCAAAGCCACATATAAGGATGCATCGCGCTTTCCGACAGCCCGTCTCCGTATGCCTTTTTCTGCGCGTCCAGCATAAGCTCACACAGCCTGTCAGATGGCATAAATTCGCTCGTTCTGTTATCAAATACCGATTTTTCGAAGGTAAATCTTGAATAGATGTCGCATATAATCTGACACGCATCCATAAGCTGTCCCTCAATAAGAGCGAGCTTTTCTTCCTTGCTCCTTGCATTTTTAATGGCAGTTGACATTACCAGCACCTCGTTAAAGGTCGAGGCAGTCTCCGCTACGGGCATGCTGTAGTCTTGCGTAAGAGGTGAATGAGAGAATATCTGCCTGTCGTGGAACGAGTGTCCAAGCTCGTGCGCCAGGGTTACGATATCGCTGAACGAGCCGTCAAAATTGGTAAGCACACGGCTCTGCTTTGCCGAGGGAACACCGCAGTCAAACGCGCCGCCAACCTTACCCTCGCGCGGATAAAAGTCAATCCAAGACTCCTCAAACGCAGTCTTCACCATATCGTGGAGCTCTTGGTCAAAGTCTATAAAAATTGAAAGCAAATAGTTCTTTGCATCCTCGACGGTGTATACCGTGTCACTTTTTCCCATAGGTGCAAAGAGGTCGTACCACGGTAAAGCGCCCTGGTGACCGAGCGCCTTTGCCTTTGCCTTAAGGTATCTTCTGAACGCGGGCATATATTCTTCCATAGCCGACATAAGCGCATCGAGCGTCGCGCGGCTCATTCTCGAGTCTGAAAGTGCCTTGTCAAGCGGAGACTCATAGTGGCGCATCTCACATTCGGAAATAACCTGCTGCTTGATGCTGTTAAGCGCAAACGCCACCGCGTCCTTTATTTTTTCGTAAGCCTTAAGCTCTGCCTCGTACGCCTTTTTTCTCACTTTTTTGTCGGGTGAATACGCGAGATTTCTTGCCGATGCAAGGGGCAGGGTCTCACCGTCCATATCTACGGTAAGACTGCTCGTTAAGGAGCTGTGCATATCGCTCCAGGCATTAGCGCCCGAAATTGACATTTTCGCAAAAACAGTCTCCTCGCCGTCACGCAGCAAATGCTTAGACTGCTTTTTGATATTCAAAAGCATATAGCGGTATTCCGCAAGAGAAGGATTTGATGCAATAAGCTCCTCTAAGGCGTCGATTCTCGCAATCCTCTTGTTGATTTTTGCATCCGCGCCCGCAACACGGCTCATCATATTCATCAGCATACCGAGTGCTGACGCAGCCTCGTTGTCTCTGGTGTTAGCGCTATATCGCAGGTTTGCGTAGATTATAAGCTTTTGTGCAAGAGAGCTTATCCTCTCGCTCGTAGCAATATACTTGCTTATAATATCAAAATCGCTCTCTTCGTCGCAGATTTTTGCAAGCGCATCCGCATCGGAAAGCGCATTATCAAGCAGCTGAACGTCATTTTTAAACCTTTCTGTATCAATACCGTCGTAAAGTATGCTTAAATCCCATTTTCCCATATATAAAATTCTCCTTGAAAAATAAATCTTTAGCTAATTGTATCATAAAGCGGCGAAAAAAACAACCAAATTAAGAAAAATTTACCTTGAAGTCTTATTATTGCGCGCTCAAAGCGTTAAAATTCGCGTTTTTATTACTTGAAAAGCTATTAAGTATGTGTTATTATAATGTAAAGGAAGAAGGCAAAGGGGGCTTGTAAATACAGTGGAAAATGCACATAACTATAAAAGAACCAAACGCGCCTGCTATTTTATGTATCTTGCAATGTCGCCGGTATTTATGCTGCCGCCGCTTCTCTTCGTTACCTTTCGCAATATGTACGGCATCTCTTATACCTTGCTCGGTACGCTCGTGCTTATTAACTTTTTGACTCAGCTCAGCGTTGACCTGATTTTCAGCGCGTTTTCTAAATATTTTAACATCAAAGCTGTAATAAGAGCGATGCCTCTTTTCACCTCGCTCGGACTGCTCGTCTATGCGCTTGTTCCAACGCTTTCTTCGCGCTTTGCCTATCTCGGACTCGTCATCGGTACGGTGATTTTCTCTCTTTCCGCAGGACTTGGCGAGGTGCTTTTAAGCCCGACCGTGGCGGCGCTCCCCTCCGAGAATCCCGAGAGGGATATGAGCACGCTCCATTCCTTATACGCTTACGGCTCTCTTGCGGTAATCGTTATAAGCACCCTTTTTCTACATTTTGTCGGTACGGAATACTGGATGTATCTTACACTTTTCTGGGCATCCTTACCGCTTATCGCCTGCTACCTGTTTTGCACGTCTGAAATACCCGATTTCAGCGTGTCGAGCCAAAAACAAAAAACGCAAAATTCCAAATGGCGGCTTGGCTTTTTGCTCGTCGTGCTCTGTATATTTTTCGGAAGTGCGGCTGAAAATACGATGTCAAGCTGGATTTCAAGCTATACCGAGTCCGTTATAGGTCTTGATAAGGCGCTTGGAGATATTTTAGGTATGGCAATGTTTGCCGTTATGCTCGGACTTGGCAGAACGCTCTACGCCAAATACGGCAAAAACATCACACGGGTACTGCTTTTCGCTATGATGGGCGCAATTATTTGCTACCTTACCGCCGCGGCTTCTCCTTTCGCGCCGATTTCGCTTTTGGCGTGCGCCTTGACGGGATTTTTCGCATCGGTGCTGTGGCCCGGCTCGCTTATACTTATGGAAGAAAAATTCCCGTCAGCATCCGTCGCGGCTTACGCGCTTATGGCGGCAGGGGGAGATCTCGGCGCATCAATAGCCCCACAGCTGATGGGCGCGCTGACAGACGCAGTAAGCAAAAGTAATTTTGCAATACGCCTCGGAGAGCAGCTTTCGTTAAGCAGAGAGCAGATAGGTATGAGAACGGGACTCTTGTTTTCTGCAATTTTCCCGATTATGGGTATTGTAACGGTCCTTTCAATACAACGCTATTTCAAACGCAAAAAATAAAAATGAGGAGAATATTATGGGAAAAATAAGACTTAACGAGGACAAGGAAATCGTAAATCAAATCAAGGAAGGCCTTAAAAGAACGGGCGGCTACTGCCCCTGCCGCCTTGCAAGAACTCCCGAAAATAAATGTATGTGCGAGGAATTTAAAGCGCAAATAAACGACCCCGATTTCGAGGGCTACTGCCACTGCATGCTTTACTACAAGGAAAAATAAAGCGTGACGTCCTTAACGGACAAGCCGCGCAGTTATGATGTGCCTTCGGCACGGTTTGAAGTTGGATAGACAATATATCATAACGCTCGGCAACAGCCGAGCCTATAACTCTAAACTTTACTAACGAAAAAGGGAGAACATTTCGGAATTTTTTGCCGATTTGTTCTCTCTTTTCTGTCGCTTTAGTGAAATCGTGCTTGTTCAACGGTGAAATCAAATCAGTAATATTCACCCTGCAGAGCAGGATTTCACCCATCGAAAGACGGATTTGACTGCGTGATTTGCCCGTTTGGGACATCGCGCCAATGTGACAGGGGATTTCTTTATTTTTTCATTTGTCTTAAAAACAGTATGACCGACAGTATGCTAAGCACAGCGGCGTATACTAAAACAACCAACAAATGCTCAAATATCTGTGAGAAATTACCGTTGAATACGTCTTGAACAAGTCTTACCGAATGATAAAACGGCAAAGCCTCTGCTATTTTCTTAAATGCGCCGCCCACAAGCTCGATATCAAACCATATGCCGGATAGCCACGCGCTGAGGTTAGTCAGAAGCGCGCCGCAAATTCCGCCGACCTGCTTTTGGCTCAGTATACTTCCGAAAAGCAGACCAAGCCCGATAAAAAATACAGCTGCCGGTATTACCGCAAGCAAGGCATAGAGGAGATTTACCTTAAAAATATCAAGACCCAGTATTGCGCCCACCGCATAGCAGCAAAGCGATTGTATAAGCGCGATAGGCAAAAGGGGCAGGGTATATCCAAGTATAA
Organism: Eubacteriales bacterium; assembly: GCA_045648105.1. Taxonomy (GTDB): domain Bacteria; phylum Bacillota; class Clostridia; order Oscillospirales; family CAG-272; genus UBA1740. The sequence goes on from JAZRNI010000096.1 coordinate 5,657, forward strand.
AGTCCAAGGCAGTCATAGGCGTTGCGTAAAGACGCATAAGCAAGGCGCTCTCGCGGTCCTTGGCTATAATGAGAGACGAGAAAAGAGTCATAAACGAAAGACCGAATATGCTTATTCCCGGCACGAGCACGTTTATCTCAAAAAGACTTACGGGGATATTTGCCTGAATTGCAGACAGTAAAAGTATAAGTATAACGGGAAAGCCGAGTCCGAAAAGAAGCGTGAGCGGGTCGCGCAGAATTTCCTTTGCCGTTCTTTTTGCAAAATTAAGCATTCTCATAGCGCGTCCCCCCTTACTATGGCAACGAAGGCATCCTCAAACCTATCCCTTTGCATCCTTGCCTTAAGCTCCTCTGCCGTTCCTACTGCAATAAGCGCGCCGTCCTTCATAATTCCTATGCGGTCGGAAAGCGCCTCTGCCTCTTCCATATAGTGCGTCGTGAGAATTACGGTAGTCTTGCCCTTAAGCGCGCGTATGCTATCCCAAAGCTCAGCTCTTGCAATTACGTCAAGTCCGAGCGTCGGCTCGTCTAAAAACAGTATCATTGGTTCGCTTATAAGCGCCATTGCTATACTCAGCCGCCTTTGATAACCGCCCGAAAGCGTCGAGGCCTTTTTGTAAAACACGCCCGAGAGGGAAAACTCGCTTTTAAGCTCCTCGATTTTTCTCTCGCTCTTTTCGCGTTTAAGACCGTGCGCTCCGCACATAAATTCAAGGTTTTCCTTAACCGTAAGATTAGACGCAACGGCAGTCTCCTGCGGTGAAAGCGCAATTACAGACTTCACACCGCTTAAGTCCTTTGTGATACTCTTTCCTAAAAGATATGCGTCTCCCTCGCTCGGCTTGAGCAGGCAAGAAAGCATTTTTATAGTAGTGCTCTTGCCCGCACCGTTTATTCCGAGCAGGCAAAAAAGCTCCCCGTGCTTTATATCAAGGCTCAAGCTGTCAACGGCAAGCGCGTCCTTGTATTTCTTCGTCAGATTTTTTATGCTGATAGCATTCATCATAAATCTCCTTTATCAATCAGTACGGCACGGCAGGGCGCACCGTCAAAGCCTGCTATCTTTAAAGGAAGCGCGCTTAAAATATAAACGCCCTCGCTTACCTCTGTAAGCCTTAAGCCCTCGAGAAGCACCACCCCGTGTGAAAGCAAAGCCTTGTGCACAGCCATTGGCGAGTCGACAGGCCCGACACTTTGAGATTCACAGCCAAGCAAAAGAATATTGTTTTCTGCAAATACCAAAGCGGCGTCTTCTCTCACTGTGCCATCACCCTTAATCAATATTCTTTTTTCAGCACCGACACCAAAAGAGCTCGCCGCTTTTAATACACGCATCGCATCCTCTGCCGTAATTTCACCCTCAAGAGGGCAAACGTAGGCATAGCCTACAAAATGCTCACACGCAAGCGTGTCTACAGTACTTCCGTCAATGAAAAAGTGAAAAGGCGCGTCAATATGCGTGCCGTTATGCGCGCACATAGAAAAAGCAGAGAGGTTGTAAGTCGCGCCGTCACTCATCCGCATAAGCGCCTCTGCCTTTGGTGATGGGTCGCCGTCAAACACCTCGCACCCCAGCACCTCTTGTGAAATATCGTATATTTTCATTTTTTACCCCTCTTCAAGCTCGGTTTCAAATACAGCTCCCATAAAGCTTGCAAACGCGCTTTTTGGCGGAATCGCGAGCCCTCTTTGGTCGTCTCCAAGCATCACGAGCGTATCCCCCGGCTTTATATCGAAGGCTTCTCTTGCGGCCTTTGGAATTACTATCTGTCCTTTTTCACCTACAGTAACGGTCCACGCATATTTACCCTTTGGATTTGCCATAATTTTGTTCTCCTTAAGTATAAAAAGTATGATTTGTATAACTAATCATACCACAGCTTCAAACAAAAGTCAATAAAAAGCTTTAATAAAGCGAAGAAAACCGCAACTTTTCAACGTTAACTATTTTGAAAATAGCAAAACGAGATAGATTTGCAGTAAGTGCAATCTACCTCGTTTTTTATTCGGTTCTGCCTAAATGCGCGCTGCCCCCGCAGGTTAGCATTTTACGATGACATTATGTATCTGGCTATATGATAATCTTGGATAGATATAAAATAAAATTTAAGCTTACGACAAAAATTGCCACGGATGTTGCTGCAATTTTGTGTTTAAAATATTCAATATTAATCATAATCCACACCGATACAACAAGTGGGATTGCTAATGGATGGTAACTGTAATATGATTGAAAATCAAGAGTCAAAAGTGACACCAAGGCTCTGCTTGCTCCGCAGGTAGGGCACTTAATTCCTATGATATCAGCAAACGGACAGTGTATATCAAAAGCTGTAAGCACTATTATATAGATGAGCAAGATAATGCCATAAACGGCAGTTCGCTTAATTATGGCCTTTGGATTGGTCATTAAAGCATCATCATTACGTTATTAAAATTAAGCTCCTTGGTTTTTCCTTGAATAGAAAACCAGTCGATAAGCGTCAAAATTCCGCAACAACCGTACGTAAGTAATTTTAAAATACCCATTCCGGTTTCCTTTAACATAAATCTGTCAACTCCTAATCCTCCAAGGAACAGAGATACCAAAAGAAGCGTGGTGGGGTCCTTAAGTTCAATCGTGGAAAGGAGCGAAAACCTATTTTCGTCAAGCTTGTAAAGCTTTTCTTTAAGATACATAATTTTTTCTGCAGGAAAATATTTTTGGTTAGACATAATAAACATATCTACCTTATTCCTATCAATCACATTTTCAGCGTTGTAATTTTCAGCGCTCACAACAAAATCCTCCGTCGAATAAATTTATTATTCCAAATTGGAATTATATATATTATAATTCTATTTTGGAATTTTGTCAATACTTTTTTGAGATATAATTCTAAAAAAGAACTAAAAAGGACAAAATTAAATGAAAATTCGCAAACAGGAATACGGAACTGCAAATATCGTTGGTAAAAACATCGAGAGGCTTCGCAAGCGCAAGGGTATAAAGCAAAAGGATTTTATTGCAAAAATACAGACTATGGGGTGCGATATGAATCCAACAAGCTATTCAAAGCTTGAAGGTCAGCTACGGAGCGCGACTGATAAGGAAATCTATGTTATTTCAAAAATTCTTTGCGTAAGAATGGAGGAATTATTTGAGGAATTATAACTAATCGCGCTAAAGCTTTCAATAAAAGTCAATAAAAAAGGGCTGAATTCTTAATGATTCAGCCCCGCTCATTTTATAAGAATTTCAAAAATTGCTATTGACAAACTGCAGATGAAATGCTATAATGATAATACAGATAATACAGATGGTACGGACGATACAGAAAGGAATGAACAGATGGCAAAATCCTTTTTTTCAAAGAGGGACGTTTATCTTGAAATTGCCGAGCGCTACGAGAAATACATCACACTCGGCGTAATTAAGCCGGGAGAAAAGCTCCCCTCGGTAAGAACGGCGGCAAGTGAGCTTCGCGTCAATCCGAACACTGTTCAGCGCGCATACTCGTTACTTGAGGAAAAAGGCTTGATTCGCTCGATGCCAAAGAAGGGCGCGTTCGTTATATTCGGTAATGATGATAAACATCAGCGCGAGAGCTTCGAGCGCTTGACCTCTGCGTTACTTGAGCTCAAGGAGCAAGGCACTTGCAGGGAGAAGATAATTTCCGTTATAGAGGAGGTATACAAGAATGATTGAGATTAGTAATTTGTCACATTCGCTTGGCACAAGGACTGTTCTTCGTGAAATTAACCTTAACATATCCGACAGCACCATACTCGGTATAGTCGGCATCAACGGCGCCGGAAAGTCCACTCTTTTGCGTCTGCTCGCAGGCGTTTATCTTCCCGATGCAGGCTGCATCAAATTCGATGGCAGAAGTCCCGCAGATGCCGAGACGAGAAAGGATATATTCTTTCTGCCCGACGACCCTTATTACACAGCGTTTATGACGCCCGATACGCTTTTTGACTTCTATAAGTGCTTTTACCCGACCATACACAGAGAGACCTACGAGCGCCTGCTCGGGGCGTATAAGATAGACAAGGCGGGAAGGGTTCGTAATTTCTCAAAGGGTATGAGGCGTCAGGTGTTCATAGCGCTTGCCCTTGCGGTAAAGCCGAGATATCTTTTGCTCGACGAAGCCTTTGACGGGCTTGACCCTCTTTCAAGAAAGATATTCAAGGATGCGATAATCTCTCTTGTTGAGGAGGGGCGCACCACCGTACTTATTGCAAGCCACTCTCTGCGTGAGCTTGAGGACTTTTGCGATAAATTTATCCTTATTGATTCTAATATAATAAAAAGCCAGGGTGATATAGCCGAGCACGTGGGCAGGCTTTGTAAGTTTGAGCTTGCATTCACCGAGTCTGTTAACGAGGATGTATTTGCTTCTCTGCCTGTGGCGTCGCTTATCATCAAGAACAGATTTGTGCAGGTAGTCCTTGAAGGGCAGAGCGAAAAAATGAGAGAAAGGCTTGAAGCCCTTTCTCCCGCGGTTATGGATGAGATGCCGCTGGATTTTGAGGAAACCTTTATCCACGACGTAAGAAAGGACGGTATGACGCTATGACAAATTTTAAGCAGTATTTCCGCTCGCATATGAGGGCAAACGTCCGCTCCGTTATTTATATTATTGCCGCAGTGCTCGTTCTGACGTTTTTGATTGGAATTAACGATCAGCCCGTTTACGATTACAATTACGTGCTTGAAACGGTTACGTTTGTCGGTTACAAATCAACACTTTACATACCCGTCATTTTCCTGAGTATTCTCGCCATAGCGCTCCCCGTGATGGAGTTTTCCTTCTTTAAAAAGCGCATCAACCTCGACTGCGCTTACTCGCTTCCCATTTCCCGCAGGGCTATGGGCGCCGTACATTATCTTGCGGGCTTAGCCGTGCTTTTCGCTGCGTTCACCGCGTCTTATCTGCTTAATTTTATATTGCTTTTGAGCCGAGGCCCCGGATTGTTTCGCTTTTCGCCTATGATAGCGCACTATTTCCTCTGCCTGCTTCTCGGCTTTGCGATGTACTCATTGATGGTGTTCGTATTCAACGAGGCTAATACAAAGGGCGACGGAATATGGTTTATGATACTGTATGCATTTGTTTTTTACTTCGTTGTTGCTGCCTTTGAGAATATAGTGGACAGTAGCAGTATATTTACGGACGCTTCGAATTTTTGGGCTGTAATAGATAATTTGACCACGGGCTACCAGCGCCTGGTTGAGAACGAATCAGAGACCGAAATATTGTTTTGGAAGACAGCGCAATATGTCGCCGGGTTTGTCTTTTGGGTGATAATCGGAATAGCGAGTGCGGTCGGCTTCTTGTTCACCTTCGGCAAAGGAAGGATGGAAAGGACCGAGGAAATCTCCAATTCCTACTTCGGCTTCCGCGTGCTAATCCCTGTTTACGCGGCAAGCGGAATGATTGTATTCCAATCATCGAGGTTTATCATCTTTTGGGTTATAATCGAGCTTCTCGCGCTTCTCGGCTATACTATCTATCGCCGCGGCTTTCATTATAAGAAAAGCGATATCACCATTCTTTGTATGCTTTTGATTTTCTTGTTCGTGTAGATTTTTTCTCACGTAAAATCACGTCAGAGGGCGCGTATGGAAATATCACGAAGTGATGTATGGCATTAATTCGAAGGAGAGATACACGCAAAAGCGTGATTCCATACGCCTACGGCGATTACATACTCACCTGCGGTGAGATTACATACCAATCCTTCGGATTGGACAAAAAAAATCGCCAAGTTGAAACTTGGCGATTTTTTTGTATAAAGACTACGAAAAAGATATTTTTTGAGAATTGCCACTAGGATTCGAACTCAAACGGTGTTTCGTGATGAAAAAGCAAAATACACGACACATTTTATTAGTGAAAAGAACAATCGGTTTCATCCTTCAATACATTTTTTTAAAATAGATTCTGCTATCCAAGCATTGACTTCGGGAGTGTAATGAACAACGTCGCTTATAAACAAACCGTTTCCGCGAGTGTTTGGAACGTATTGAGGAGAATTGCGCGGATCAAACACCGAAACATTTTCATATCTCTGAGCAATGCGATCAAAAACATCGTTGATGTAATGCATGTTTTTCAAGTAGTTTCCGCTAGGATCCATATCATTCATGCGGTCGTGACAAACGATTTTGTGGAGGATAATTGGAGGGTTTCTGAGTAAGCGGTTGAATTCATTAAAGATGTTATTGTAAATTGGTTCTAAATGCTCTGATAAATATTCCGCAGAGGCAGTCACATCGTTTTCACCACCGCGCCAATGCAATCCGATGATTTCATATTCTTTGCCAATTTGCGCAAAACTACAGTCGAGCAGAGAAAAAATGTGCTTCGCAAAATGGAACAACGAAATATCCACCGTCCCAAGCTTGCCTGGGATAAGCTTGGCTTCACGTTCCGGAAACCACATATATTCCTCGGTAACTCCTTGCGCCCCAATGGCCATCTGAATGATGTACAGATCCGACAAATCATACAGATTTCCGTTGTCTATGTGCCGTTGCCAAAGCGCAGCAAGGCAATTTGCAATCGAATACGTGTTGTCCTGCTCCTCTGCAAGATTCATGCCAAAGCTTGTATAGCCGCTCCAATCAAGATGGGTGCAGTCAAAGGATTGATTGTTTTCACGGCTTAGACCAAATACGTTTTTGAGTGGGACATTTATAATGTCTTCTTCTCGCATCGGGATTCCGTGACCAACTGCATTGGATTGGCCCAACAGAATAAAAACTGAAGCCTTTTTACTGCTCATAGCATCACCGCCTTTCTGTGTTTATTATATCAAAAAGACAACGCATGTTGTCGGTGCCAATGGCATTATGATTCAATAAAACCTACTTATGCCGTGACAACGCCGTAAGGCATTGTTGTCACATTGGTTTTATTATATCACATCTTTGCGGAAATGTCAAGGAATTTTTGGTAAGTGAGGGGCTTACTCGCAAAATGCGAACCTAATTCCGCTACGGCTATGCCGTACGGAGCAAGGCGCGAAGCGCAGATGCTACGGCCAAAAGAAAAACCACCCGATTGGGTGGCTTTTTTTGTTTGGCAGCGGAACTAGGATTCGAACCCAGACATACAGAGTCAGAGTCTGCTGTGCTACCGTTACACAATTCCGCTTTACTGATAAATGCTCAGTTATTATAGCACAGTTTTTTCTACTTGTCAAGCCCTTTTTGAAATAAAATTGGCGCTCTTATTAAAACGGCAGAATCAAAATTCCAAGATGCTCAAGCAATATCTTTGTTCCGAGTAAAATCAGAATAACACCGCCGAGAATCTGCGCCTTCTTTTCAAGCTTATCGCCAAATACACTGCCTATCTTAACGCCAAGCATAGACAGTGCGCAGGTAACTACACCGATAAGAATAACCGCAAGCGTGATATCAACGTCGCCCGAAAGGGCAAGTGAAATACCAACAGCCATTGCGTCTATTGAGGTTGCAATAGCCATCGTCAGCATAGCTTTAACGGAAAAATCCGAGTCGCTGCAATCACATTCATCTTTTTTTGAAAACGCTTCCTTGAGCATATTTGCGCCTATTAGCGAAAGAAGTAAAAATGAAATCCAATGGTCAAAGCTCATTATAGCATCGGCAAAAAGACTGCCAAGCAAAAATCCTATGAGCGGCATCAATGCCTGGAACGCGCCAAACCATATACCGCATTTTGCCATGCTTTTTATATCGGCCCTTTTGAGAGTAAGCCCCTTGCATACCGAAACCGCAAATGCGTCCATAGCAAGTCCTATTGCAAGCGTTACCAGTGCCCAAAATCCCATTCTTCTCTCCAAAACAAATAGATTCGCTTGCAATTTTAGCATAATTTTATGTAAAAGTCAAGCACAAGTATTGAAATCGGGAGCTTTTGGTGCTATAATAAGTGCAAAAGAAATAAAAATGGTCCATTTTGATATTTCAGATTCTCGGGCGCACGGCTTGACTGTGCCGTTCGAGGGCGGGGAAATGCAGTCAGAATCTGCAACAACAGCCATTACCGTATTTTTCGGATAAGCGCGCTTTTTCGGAATAAGTCGGAATGCCCGCCGTGCCGTTATGCTATAAACACTCTTGGGCAAGCTGGAGAGTAGGCGTAAAAGGTCCTTTTTTTGCGCTCTTTTCAGAGAAGAGCGCTTTATATTTTGTTTCTTTTAAAAGGAAAGGAAACGAAAAAATGAAAAGAAAAATCACACTTGCAATCCTGCTTTTGCTTACGGTATCTGCGCTTCTTATATCATGCTCTGATACCGATCCGTGGGCAAGCGCCACTTACAAGGAGGACACCACTCTTGGTACGGGCGCAAAGTCCGTTACCGTTCTTATCGAGTGCGGTGAAAACGCGATAGCCCTCACGCTTAACACGGATGCCTTAACGGTGGGCGCAGCCCTTTTTGAGCTCGAGCTTATAAACGACCCATCGTTCTTTGACGTGCTCAACGGCGTTCTCGCATCGTGGGAAAAGGATAATGCGTACTGGGCGTTCTACGTAGGCGGGCAGCTCGCAAGCGTCGGAGTTGACGACGTGGAAATTGTCGGCGGGGAGAGCTTTAAATTTGTCTACACAAAATAACCGTTCACCGAAAATCAGAGAGACCTGCGTTTTCGCAATGCTCGGTACCGTGATGTTTATATCCAAGCTCGTTATGGAGCTGCTCCCAAACATCCACCTTCTCGGTACGCTTACCGTGGTTTACACGCTCGTATTCCGCAAGAGGGCGCTAATCCCTATTTACGTGTACGTATTTCTTAACGGACTTTACGCGGGATTTTCTTTTTGGTGGCTTCCTTATACTTATATATGGACGCTCCTGTGGGGAGTGATAATGCTCCTTCCAAGAAATATACCAAAGAAGCTATCCTACGTCGTCTATCCCCTCGTAAGCGCTCTGCACGGACTCCTGTTCGGCATCCTCTACTCGCCCGCACAGGCGCTTATGTTTGACCTTAATTTTGAGCAAACGCTCTCGTGGATAGCCGCAGGCTTTGTTTTTGATATAATTCACTGCGTCGGCAATTTCGCCCTCGGCTTTCTTATCCCCACGCTGGTATCGCTTCTTCAAAGGCTTTATAAACAAAAAAATTGATAAAAAACTGCTTTTGGGCAGCATCCTTTTCGGTAGGTCTCCCAAAAGCAGTTTTTTTATTTCTCCAAACGGCTCTGCCCCGTAAGATAATCTATGATAATTCCGGGCTGTACGTTGTATACGAAAACGCAGAACTCAAGCTCCTCTCCGTAGTCGTCTGCCGACTGCGCCTCAATCAGCACTCCGCGCGCAACAAGCTCGCGTCCGTCGTAGATAGGCGTAACGCGGTATAATACCGTCTTTCCGGTCTCCGTTATGTAATCGGCAACCTGATTTTCAAACGGAAGCATACCGTAGGTGTTAAAATACCGTGTGCCCGTTATCAGATTTTCCTCATTCGCGTTTTCCGCAGATAACTGCCAGCCTATCAGATGCGACCTGTTGTAAAGATACGTTCCGCTTACGATATCGTACTGCACCGTATGCCATCCGCTTGGCTTCACGCTCGATATACTTCCGCGCTCCTCGCCCTCAAGCGGCATAGTGCCGGGCCCAAGACAGGCAAGTGCCGCACCGCATCTGCCGTATTCGTCAAGCGCGCTGTAGCTCTCGTATTCGCCGTCTCTTTTTTCATCTGTGAAAAACGGCTCACCGCCGTTTACCGTTACGCTTAATTTGCCGCTATAGCTCGGTATATCGTCAAACGATATAAATTCCTCGGGCGAAAACAGCTTGCTGCCCGAAAAAAGTGCAACGATAACAACGAGACATATTACGAGTATTTTGCGTGCGCTAAGTGAGCTCTTTTTCTTTCTTTTTGCCATTTATTTGTATACCTCGCGCGTAATCTTCGGATGTGAGCTTCCGCAAAAATCACAGCTTTCCCGAAGCGTGAGCCCTGCGTCGCTCGGCTTTACGTCAAGAAAGAAATCCGCAGGATAGCTCCTGTTCCATCTGTAAATCACCATTTCCGTAATTTTTCCCTCGTATCCCTTAAGGCTCAGGTTCTCTATGAATACGTAGTCGTCCTCTCCTGCCGATTTCAAGGGGTCGGATACCTCAATGCAGGAGGCAGTGCTGTTTTCAAATAAAGCGCTCGAAAAGGCGTTGACGAAAATTGCTCCCTCGCCTATATACTCGGTTAAATTCTCTATCAGCACTCTGTCTCGGCTCTGCCTTCTCTTGTTAAAAAGCATACCGCCTCTTTCACATAAGCAAGCTATAATTTTCATATTTATCCCCCCTAGGCTCTCCTGTAAATAGTTTACATTATTTTGTGCAACCTTTCAATAGTTTTTTTGTTTTTTCTGCTTAAGTATTGCAAATAAGCCCCTGCTGTGGTAAAATAAAATCGATATCCTTTAAAGGAGCAGCTATGAAGCATTATATAAAAAGCGCCTTGGTCTTGTTTCTTGTGCTATTGCTTTTAACGTCCTGCGCGCAAAATGGCACGGATACAGGTAAAAGCGAGGTGTTGCAAATATCCAGCACGACGCTGAAAATGAACGTCGGGCATACACAGACCCTCACGGTAAAATCCAATCTTTCCGCCGCCCCCGCGATAAAGTGGACAAGCGCTGCCCCCGATGTTGCCACGGTAGACGAAAACGGTGTTGTAAGCGCCATATCGCTCGGCACTGCGGTAATTGTTGCCGAGAGCGAAAGCGGTGCCGTAAAATACTGTGTCGTAAACGTCGTAGAACGGGAATACGCCTTTGAGGAATTTGTAGAGTTCTCCGTAGCGAACCTTCCCTTGACCGTAAAATATTATAATAAGCAGACAGGCGAGCTTATATGCGAATACATTATAAGCTCCTACAGCATAAGAACTCCGAAAAACGGCGGTAATTACGGTGTATACATCACCCTCGAGGGAACCAAAACCTACGACAAGGACGGCCCCGACGCCACAAATCCCGTTATAATTATGACCTCGCTTTATCGCGAGAACAATACGAACTGCAACGTCAATAACAGTAAGAAAAACACCAATCTAAAGGAGGGTGAGAGCTTTCGGTTCACTCTCGACTATTTTGAAGTGCGTCCCAATTACGAAAGGAAGCTCCCCTTGGAGCTCCGTATAGAATCGGTGATTGAGCAATAGGTAAAAAATGAAGTTTGAAAACGTAGAATTGTTACACGGGCTGATGCTTGCTCCAATGGCAGGCTTTTCGGACAGGGCTATGAGATACGTCGCGCATAAGCACGGAGCAGAATATTCTGTTACCGAGATGGTGAGCGCCAAGGCAGTCGTATATAACGACAAAAAGACCTTCAGTCTTGCTAAGACAGAGGCTGACGAGGGCAAGGTCGCGGTGCAAATTTTCGGCAGCGAGCCCGATATTATGGCGCGTGCCGCCGAGCTTATATCCGAGTGCGCTTTCTCTCCCGCAAGACCCGTTGCTATAGATATAAATATGGGCTGCCCCGTGAGAAAGGTGTTCACCAATAACGAGGGCTCTGCCCTTATGGCAAGCCCCGAGCTTATTTATAAAATCGTCCGTGCGGTAAGCCGCAGCACCGACCTGCCTACAACGGTAAAAATGCGATCAGGCATTGACCAATCGCATAAAAACGCTGTGGAATGTGCCCTCGCGGCAGAGAGCGCGGGAGCAGCGCTCGTTACGGTACACGGCCGTACCCGTGCAGACTTATATAGCGGAAAATCGGACTTAGAGATAATCAAAGACGTAAAATGCGCTCTAAAAATCCCCGTAGTGGCTAACGGCGATATAATAGACTCAAGGAGCGCTATCGATGCGCTGCGCTATACCTCTGCCGACGGAATTATGATAGGACGCGCTGCTATAGGCAATCCGTTTGTTTTTGAGGAAATAATCTCGGCTCTTGAGAAAAAAAGCTACACGCCCCCCACACTTTTACAAAGATGCGATACTGCGCTTTTGCAGCTTAGAGTGGCTATCGAGGATAAGGGCGAGAATATTGCGGTGCGCGAGGCAAGGGGGCAAATTGCCCGTTATCTGCACTCCTTTCGCGGTGCGGCATGTCTGCGAAACGATATAAACCGCGCCCAGACGTATTCCGACGTCGAAAAGGCATTTAATAATGCAATGGCGTTAAATTAAAGAGGTAGAGACACTATAAGGTCTCTACCTCTTTTGGTTTGCGCCCGTTTTTATTCGTCCTCGTCAAGCTCATCCTCTTGGTCACGGATACCGTCAAGCTCGTCGTTGAATTGCGTTATATTGCGTGAATTGCAAAAATAGTCGTTGCCCGCTTCGCTTGTAAAATTGAACTCCGTTTCATCGGCGTCGTAAATAAAGCCGTAAACCTCAAGTCTGCTTGCCGCTTGGCAAAAGACCTCGAGGAATGCCTCTACGTCAAATTCATCAACCGGAATACCGTCCTCGTTTACAAGAGATATGTCCGTTATCATCGAGTCCGTCGATTGATTGTAGCTGTCTCCGTGAATTATATGCTCGCTCTCAATTTCAAAATATTCGTCAAGCCCACCCGAACTCAAGAAGTCAATAAATTTCTTAAGGTCGGACTTTACACCCTTTAAGGTAATCTCATAATAAATTTCATCGTAAAAAATCATAAAATGCCTCGCGAATCTTCGTTTTTCATACAGTATTTTAGCACAGTACTTATAATTTTGTCAATATATGTTTCATGTTTATCTAAGGGATATTATGGGATTTCATCCTTTATTATTATATATATGCGCGTACGAGCTTGATGAAAATATGTTTTTCTCTGATTTTAAGCTCGGCAAGGCTAAAAAATTCTGAAAAATCTCAAAAAAATTTTAAAAAAGGTCTTGACAATTAGGAATTAATGAGATATAATATACAAGCGCTCTGCGGAAAGCTGTAGAGAGGCACTTGCTCATTGAAAATTGAACAATATGAAATTTCTAGCACTATAAGTG
>JAZRNI010000097.1:0-2251 GCA_045648105.1 Eubacteriales bacterium
TATATCGATATGAGCATCGACGAGGCGGTCGTTATTCTTGATAAAGAAGGCAATCCCACCGACGTCGTAAGGGTTGAACGCGGAGTAGCAGAGAGAATAATAGAGCAGTTTATGCTTACCGCAAACGAAGCGGTCGCAAGACTGTTAAGCGAAAAGGGAATACCCTGCGTCTACCGCGTGCACGAGGCCCCACCGCCCGAAAAGCTTGAAAGCTTCGCCCTCTACGCGCAAAATCTCGGCTTTAACGTCTCAAAAATAAGCTCCGAGACGGCAAAGGGCAAGGACTTTTCCGAGCTGCTCTCAAAGGCGCGTGAAAAGGGACTCGCTCTGCCCGTTTCCTATACTATGCTTCGCAGTATGGCAAAGGCAAAGTACAGCGAAAAGCGCTCGCCCCACTTCGGACTTGCCCTTGACTACTACTGCCACTTTACCTCTCCCATAAGACGGCTTTCCGACCTTGCGACCCATAGAATTATACACAAGGTAATTTTTGAGGGTAAAAGCCCCGCAATTTACGCCTCTTACGCAAAAAGAGCCGCGGCGGCAGCGACGGACTGCGAAATACGCGCGCTCGGAGCGGAAAGACGGATTGAAAATCTCTACAAAACGGTTTATATGTCTCAAAATATCGGAAAGGAGTATAGCGCCGTTATAACCTCCGTCACCTCATTTGGCTTTTTTGCCGAGCTTGAAAACACCTGCGAGGGACTCGTGCCCCTTTCAGAGCTTGACGGTGTTTTCACCTTCGATGAAAAAACTCTCACTCTCCGCTCTGCCGCTCGCAGCTTCAGGCTTGGCGACAGTGTAAGAGTAAGGCTTGAGGAGGCAGACGTGATACGCGGTAAGCTCCGCTTTGCGGTGCTGTAAAAAAATATGAAAGAAAGAGTACGCTATTTAAGCTTTATAAATATCATCTCGATACTCTTGCTTGCCATCTGCGGACTTATCGACGGCATAGCCTCAAGGGCGGTTTATTTTCTCGCCTTTCTTTTGCCATTGCTTTTGTCTCCCGTGATATTCAAAAAAACGGACGCAATACCGCTGAAATTTAACACGGGTAGGGATAAATGGGCGCTTTTATTGCCGCTTTTGTTTCCGTCGGTCCTGCTTATCTTTCTCGTTTCCGCACTCACAAGCCTCGCCCTTAGCAGCCTTGGCTTTTCCGATACCGTAGCTCTTACAGACGGACTTTTAAAGGAAACGCTCGAAAACGCGCTTTTGCCCGCCGTGCTTGAGGAGGGGCTGTACCGTTATATCGCGATTTCGGTCTTGGCTCCGTTTTCAAAGCGGGGCGCAATTATCGCGTCAACTCTCTTTTTCGCGTTCGCGCACTGCAATCTTTTTCAAATACCCTACGCAATTATAGCAGGCGCGCTATTTGCGCTTTTTGACGTTGTATGCGACAGTATACTGCCGTCTTTGATTCTTCACTTTACGAATAATTTTCTTTCGATAATATTCACTCTGTATTTTTCAGAGTGTCAGTATATCTTCTTTATCCTGCTTTTGGCGCTCTCGCTCGTCTCGCTCGTTTTCATCGCGCTTTGGCGCAAAAAATACGCCAGCGTATTGAGAAATACCTTCAAGGACGACCAAAAGCCCGCTTTCGGCTTCGAGCTTTACGTGTTTATCGCGATGACCTCGTTCGTTGCCGTAACAAATCTATTTTAAACGCAAGGGGGATGTGACCGTGACAGATGACGAAATCTTTATGAGCGAGGCGCTGCGCCTTGCCAAAGCCGCTCGCGATATGGACGAGGTTCCCGTCGGAGCCGTTATAGTCAGAAACGGAGAAATCATCGCAAGCGCCCATAACACGCGCGAGCATTCCAAGTGCGCCACTCACCACGCGGAGATTCTGGCAATAGAGCAGGCGTGCCGTCGGCTTGGCGGCTGGAGGCTGCCCGGCTGCACCCTCTACGTAACTATGGAGCCCTGCGTTATGTGCGCCGGGGCTATAATGAACGCGCGCATCGAGCGCGTCGTCTACGGTACGCCCGACTTGAGATTCGGCGCGTACGGCTCAGCGCTTGACCTTACCAAGGTAGCCTTGAACCACACGCCGACGGTTTTGCCGGGAGTGCTTCTTGAGCAAACGCGCAAAATACTTACCGACTATTTTAAGGACAAGCGCCGCACTCACACTTAAACTTGACATTTTATGCCTTATATGCTAAAATATTATAAAAATTACGAGCAAAAGACTTTGCGCGGGGGGACAGAGACGTGAAAAAGGAATATCTTGAATGTG
>JAZRNI010000098.1:0-3058 GCA_045648105.1 Eubacteriales bacterium
TACGGCAAGAACACCGGCGCAACACCCGACGGCAGAGCCAAGAGCGCGCCGTTCGCGCCCGGAGCAAATCCGATGCACAACAGAGAGGAGAACGGTGCTTTGGCATCGCTAAACTCAGTTGCGAAGATTAGCTACGACGACTGCCGCGACGGAATTTCAAACACCTTCTCAATAACTCCCGATGCGCTCGGCAGATGCGAAGCGGACAGAATAAAGAACCTCGTATCTATACTTGACGGATACTTCGCAAAGAAAGCGCACCACATCAACATTAACGTAATGAACAGAGAGACCCTGATGCGCGCTTACGAGAACCCCGATGAATATCCTAACCTCACGATACGTGTATCGGGCTATGCGGTCAACTTCAACAAGCTCTCACGCGAGCAGCAGAGAGAGGTTATTTCAAGAACCTTCCACGAAAGAATATAACGATGACGGGCAGAGTTCATTCCATACAGACTCTTGCCGCGCTTGACGGCCCGGGCGTGCGCTACGCTGTGTTCCTTGCAGGGTGTAGCTTGCGCTGCGGCTGCTGTCATAACCCCGACACGTGGCATACCGCGGGCGCCAAAGAGTATACGGCAGAGCAAATTGAAAAAAGCTGTGCGCGCTACCGCGAGTATTTCGGTTCTGACGGCGGCATTACCATTTCGGGCGGAGAACCGCTTTTACAGGCGGAATTTGCGTGTGAAGTGTTTACCCGTGTGAAATCTTTAGGCATAAACACCTGTCTTGATACCTCTGGCTGCATTATAAACGACGAGGTAAAAAAGCTCCTTAGTGTCACGGACAGAGTTCTGCTTGATATAAAATACACGAGTGAGGAGCAGTACGAAAAATACGTTGGATGCTCGCTTTCGTCGGTAATAAGCTTTCTTGATTTGCTAAACGAAATGCATATCAAGACTACGGTAAGACAGGTTATTATACCGACCTTAAACGACAGCGAGGAAAGTATATCTGCTTTGCGCGACATTACGCGCAGTTATTCCTGTATTGACAGCTTTGAGTTCTTACCGTTTAAAAAGCTATGCCGCGTGAAATACGATAATCTCGGCATCAGCTTCCCATTTGACTCGTACGACGAGCCAAACGAGGAAAAAATGCAATTCGTAACGGATTACTTTAACAGTCTTTAGCTTAATGTCCTTAACCGGCATCAAGCTAACTGAGTTTGCCTACGGCAAAGTACGGCAAGCTTAACTTCACTTGTGCATAGCACAGCTTAACTGTATAGCAGCTTCACTTTCGCTGCGGCGAAAGCTTCACTAACAAAAAAGGGAGAGCATTTCGGAATTTTTCACCGATTTGTTCTCTCTTTTTTGCGTTTTGCGTAAGAAAATGTAATGAAAACTAATGCCGATGTAATGCAAACGTAATGAAAAGGTAATGCGTTTTAGATTAGATAAGAATAAGAAAACAACTCATTAACATTCGTTGTTTAAGAGAAGAAGAGAAAAGACGCGCGTGATGAGCCCGTCGCATTCGAACGCTGCCGCGCGCAGAGAAAAAGGTGAGGAAATTTTATTGTTTGAAGTAAACAAAAAAAGAGGGTAAAAAGCGCAAGTTTTTCGGCAGGCGATATACTTACTTTTTCTTTTTACCCTGTTATAATTATTGCGTAAGGAATCAGTAGTTTTCCTTTTTGATTTGGAAATAGCTTTGCGGGTGAGCGCAGACGGGGCACACGACGGGCGCCTTTATGCCCATTACGAGGTGGCCGCAGTTGCGACATTCCCACATTACAGCATCGCTCTTTTCAAACACCCTTTGCATTTCTACGTTGGAAAGGAGCTTGCGGAAGCGCTCCTCGTGCGATTTTTCTATTGCGCCGACCTCGCGGAATTTTCTTGCAAGGGACTGAAAGCCTTCCTCCTCGGCTTCCCTTGCAAAGGTTTCATACATATCGGTCCACTCGTAGTTTTCGCTTGCGGCGGCGTTTGCGAGATTTTTTGCCGTATCGGCAAGCTCGCCGAGCGCTTTGAACCATAGCTCTGCGTGCTCCTTTTCGTTTTCGGCGGTATACTCGAAAATTTCCGCAATTTGCTCGTAGCCCTCTTTTTTAGCCACCGATGCAAAATAGGTATACTTGTTTCTTGCCTGCGACTCGCCTGCAAACGCGCTCATCAGATTTTTCTCCGTTTTCGTTCCCTTAAGCTCCATTTTTTTCATCCTTTCAACAGTAGTTTTTACTATTGTGTGTAAATTTTAGAAAAATATGCGTAGAAAACGGAAGTAAAATAAAAAGCGAAGGCGCAGCTCTTACAGTGGAGTGAACCCTCGCTTATTTATTCGTTTATCAATGCAAGCTGCTCAGCTTTTCCATTACGTAGTCGGCAAACTCAGCGGTCGTGCAGCCCGTGTCTCTGCCCGTGATGGATATGCGCTTTTCCTCAAAGGTGCATATATCGAGCGCGCGCTCGAGCTTATCTGCCTTATCCTGCATACCGATATGAGAGAGAAGCATTACGCAGGCGCGGAGCATTGACGATGGGTCGGCATACTGACCTCTGCCCTCGTTAACCATTCTCGGCGCGGAGCCGTGGATAGCCTCGAACATTGCGTATTTCTTACCGATATTGGCGCAGCCTGCCGTGCCTACGCCGCCCTGGAACTCTGCCGCCTCGTCGGATATAATATCGCCGTAGAGGTTAGGTAAAAGCAGAACCTGAAAATCGCGGCGGCGCTTTGTGTCTACGAGCTTTGCCGTCATAATGTCAGCGTACCACTCGTCTGTCGTAATTTCGGGATAGAGCTCGGCTACCTTATGGCAATCCTCAAGGAAGTTGCCGTCGGTGGTCTTGATTACGTTAGCCTTAGTTACAAGGGAGACTCTTTTAAGTCCGTTCTTTCTCGCATAGTCGTAGGCGAGGCGCGCTATTCTGTCGGAGCCCTGCTTTGTGGTAACGGTAAAGTCAACCGCAAGGTCCTCGGTAACGTTAAAGCCGGAGGAGCCAACAGCATATCCACCCTCGGTATTCTCACGGAAGATGCACCAATTGATGCCCTCCTCAGGAACCTTTACAGGACGAATGTTTGCAAAGAGGTCAAGCGC
>JAZRNI010000099.1:0-3295 GCA_045648105.1 Eubacteriales bacterium
AGCGCAACTGCGTCGCGCGTGATATGGAAAGCCGATGGCTTTCGTGATATGCTTGCTATCGCAAGCGTGATATGCTCGGCAAAGCCGAGCGTAGAACGCTATGCCTTACGTCGCGCAAGCGACATATCACGAACGCGCAGCGTTCTATATCAAGACACCGCAGGTGTCTATATCACGCGCCGAAAGGCGTTATATCACGTCGCTTTGTCTGACCGTGTCAGACAAACGACACTTTCGACGTGCCCTGTACTCGGAAACAAATCAAACGGTGTTACCTCGCCGTAGCCATACCCCAATTCCAAAAACATCTTGACGTCGCGCGCAAGCGTTGTGGGATTGCACGAAATATAAACTATCCGTCGAGGCGCGAGTGATGCCACAAAGCGCACTGCCTTTTCCGTGCAGCCGCTTCTCGGCGGGTCGAGGATTACCACGTCGGGCAAAATTTCTCGCCCGAGCGCTGCTGCCGCCTCATCTAAAATTTTCTCCGTTTCGTCGGCGCTTGATGCGAAAAAGTGCGCGTTTTCAATATTAGCGCGCCTTGCGTTTTCGCGCGCACATTCAATAGAATCCGTCACAATATCAACGCCGAAAAGCTCGCGGCAGTCCTCTGCCATAGAAAGACCGATAGAGCCCGTTCCGCAATAAAGGTCAAGGAGCGTGTCACTTTTTCGTAAATTGGCAAGCTCGCGCGCCTTGCGGTAAAGCAGCTCTGCCGATGCGTGATTGACCTGATAAAAGGCAGACGGCTTAATCTTAAGCTCAACACCGCAAAGGGTATCGTAAATATAGTCGCGTCCGTATAAAATTCGGTATTCTTTTCCGAGTATTACGTTCGTATTTTCCGTATTCTTATTGACTAAAATTCCAACAACGTCATCAAAGCTCTCGGTGATTTTGGCTATGAGCGCTTTTTCGTTCGGTATTCCTTCTCCGTTTACAACGAGAGTCAGTAAAATTTCTCCGCTCACCTCACCGCGCCTTAAATAAACGTGGCGCAAAAGCCCCTTGCCCGTACTCTCGTCGTAGCAAGAAATTCTGTTTTCCTTAAAAAAGTTCGCAAGCGTATCACATATCCTTCCGAAAATCGTAGGAGTCAAGGGGCAGTATCTCGCCTCGCAGACTCTGTGTGAGCGCGGAGCATAGTAGCCGATAAGGTACTCGCCGTCCTTTCCTGCCGTTACAGGATACTGTGCCTTGTTGCGGTACTCCTTGGCCTTGGGCGATGGAACTATGGGCGCTATCTGCGCCTCGCTCAGCCCCGATTTCAAAAATGCTTCGCGTACGTCGTTTTCCTTAATCTTGCATTCCTCGCTGTAGGAAATATCCCTGTACGCGCAGCTGGTGCATTTTTCATAAGCGCATCTGTCGTAAACGCGCCTTTCAGATGCCTTCGTTATTTTCTCAAGCCGCCCGACGGCATAGGACGGCGTCAGCTTGATTATCCTTGCCGTAATCTCCTCGCCCGTAACCGCGCCCGATACGAATATCACAAGACCTGAAAGCCTCGCAACGCCAAAGCCGAGATTAGTCATATTTTCAATTTTTAAATCTACAACGTCGTTCTTCTTAAGCATTGACAAAAGCTTCCTTATCTATGGTTTATATAAATTCTTCCTTAAAGCTCGCCCTGTAATCCTTAGGCGAAATACCAAACGCGCCCTTAAAGGTTTTTGTAAAGTATGAAGCGTCGGTAAAGCCCGTCTCTTCTGCAATTTCGGCGATGCTCTTTTTCGTGGTTTCGAGGTAGGACCTCGCTATTTTAAGCCTGTGTGCAATGATGTACTGGTGTAAGGTGATGCCCTTTTTCTCCTTTATTATTCGGCTCACGTAGAAGGGATGATAGCCGAAAATCGCGCCAATCTCCGTGTTGGATATCTCGCTTGAGCAGTTTTCGCGTATGTATTTGTCAAGTGCGTCAACCATCCTTTGGGGCAGGGCAGACTCACAAACAGACTCAGCAAGCTTAATCATAATAAGCTTTACCCGCGCGGAAAGAACGTCTCTGTAAGCGCCCTCAGCGCTCACGAAGACCTGATACATATCAATAAAATTATCGCGCTCGATTTCCGCATCATCAAGAAAAAGCACCTTGTCAAACGGTGCGGGTGCGCCCCCGTGCAGCGTTTTTTCGTCAAATTCGGTAGGCACGACGGGGTTTATAACGTCCTTTTTGTGAGAAAAGCTCTGGTCAAAGTCAAGGTTAATAACCACGGCCCTTAGGTATTGTCCCTTAAGAGAATACTTAAGCCCTGCGGGAATATATAAAAGCTGACTTGTCGTAAGATGCTTAGCCTTAAGCCCCTCAAGCTCAATTTTGAGGTCGCCCGAAATCATATAAATAAGCCTTGCGTCGTACGCTACGCGCTCCCCGCTTTTTCTCGAGCTTTCGTAAAGAGAAACCGAGCGAATAAAAGGATTAAGCAACGAAAAATCCATAATACCCCTCTCCTTATATAAAATCACACGTATATTTTAACACCAATACGGCCAAAAATCAATCCCCAATTGCGCGAAAGCTTCAAGAAACTAAAAATAAAGCGCCAAAAAAACGAAAAAAAGTGAAAAACGTCTTGACAAACGCAAAACAATATGCTATAATAGCGGAGCAGTTTAAATAAACGGCTCGTTGGTCAAGCGGCTAAGACACGGCCCTCTCAAGGCTGAAACGGGAGTTCGATTCTCCCACGAGTCACCAAACAGAACATATCCGAACTACTTCGTAACAGATAAGTGGTTCGGATTTGTTTTTTATATTTGATTTTTTGGATATACCTAATTTAAAATGCCAAGTGACGATAAAGTCGCTTGGCATTTTAAATTATATATCGTTCAAGTGATGAGTGATTCAAGTATGGATTTATTATGAGACACGATATATCCATTACCATCGCTTTTTTGCCGTATTGTAGCATAGAGCTTGATACAGATACAAGAAAGTTTACCCCAACAAAATCACTATTTACCCAAACTTTCCAAAACTGCACCCAAACTCCAAAGCTCATAAAATAGCATATCACGGAAAATATGCTTTGTCCACTTACAGAGCTATCCACTTTTGTGCTTTGCGTGGAGAGTTTTCGCACCGAAAGCTGACACCACTGTTTTGAAGGCTTACAGAAATCTGTATCGGCTCTATGCTACTATTATGAGGATAACAAAAAAGCTCCCTCTTGTAAAGGGAGCGAAAAGGGGTTTATGTGGGTAAAAAGGCGGTCAGCGGTAGCTCGCTGTATGCCAACCGGTAGCACAAAGTGGCAAACGATATAAAAACGGTTATAAATCCAAAAAGACG
>JAZRNI010000100.1:0-2057 GCA_045648105.1 Eubacteriales bacterium
TTGCCGCACCGTCAGCAAATTTGTCAGGCAGTCCCTCGCCCACAAGCGCTAGGCACGTTATAGACGATATGACGGGCAGGGTGGACGTCATTATTGACGGAGGTGATTGCGATTTCGGACTGGAATCAACTATCGTTAAAATCGAAAACGATGACAGCCTTACGCTTTTGCGTCCGGGTAAAATTACACCCGAGGATTTAATGTGTATATGCCCTGAGTTGAAAATTGCCTGCGCAGTTTTAGGAGAGCTCAAAAACGGTGAAAAGGCGGAGTCGCCGGGTATGAAGTACCGCCATTACGCGCCAAAGGCTCCCGTCGTTCTGCTTGACGGAGACTTTGACAAAGTATGTGAGCATCTCTCGCATATTAAAGACCCAAATATCGGGGTAATATATTACTCTGATTTTGCAAAAAAGCTTTCCGCTCTTTTTCCTCAAATGAAAATTTATTCTTTTGGCAAAAAGGATGACGAAGCAGAGCAGGCAAAGCACCTGTTTGCGGTTTTAAGAGCAGCCGACAAAAGCAGTCACAGCACGATTTACGCACCGCTTCCCGACTCTGACGGAATAGGTCTGGCTCTTTATAACAGAATGATACGCGCGGCATCACATACAATTATTAAACTATAGAGTGACGGTGATAAAAATGGCAAAAAAGAAAAAGCAGCTAACTGAAGACTTAAAGCAAAACGAATCAATAGCGACAAAGCAACCCATAACCGAAACCCTTGAAAAAAACTATATGCCATACGCGATGAGCGTTATAGTTTCGAGAGCAATCCCCGAAATCGACGGCTTTAAGCCCTCCCACAGAAAGCTCCTTTATACGATGTATAAAATGGGCTTGCTTAAGGGTCAAAAGATAAAAAGCGCAAATATTGTAGGGCAGACTATGCAGCTCAACCCTCACGGAGACGCATCAATCTACGAGACAATGGTTCGCTTAACAAGAGGTAACGAGTCGCTTTTACACCCGTTTATAGACTCCAAGGGCTCATTTGGCAAACAATATTCAAGAGATATGGCTTACGCCGCCTCGCGCTATACCGAAGCAAAGCTTGATACAATTTGTAATGAGCTTTTTTCGTCTATTGATAAGAATGCGGTGGATTTTCAGCCTAACTACGATAACACCACGACAGAGCCGGTTTTGCTTCCTACAACCTTCCCGAATATTCTCGTCTCCCCGAATTTAGGCATTGCCGTCGGTATGGCTTGCTCAATTTGCTCGTTTAATCTTGCAGAGGTTTGCGACGGCGCGATTGCTATACTGAAAAATCCCAACACGACAGTTGACAGACTGCTTGATATAATAAAGGCACCTGATTTTCCGGGTGGAGCTCAAATAATTTATGACAGAGAGCAGATGAGCAAAATCTATTCAACGGGCACAGGAAGCTTCAAGATGCGCGCAAGATACGAATACGTAAAGAAGGATAACTGCATAGATATTCTCGAAATACCGTATTCATCGTGCATTGAGAGCATTATGAAAAAGTCCGCAGATATGATACGTGCGGGCAAGCTTAAGGAAGTAGCGGACGTGCGTGACGCTATTGACCTTAACGGCTTTAAGCTTACCTTTGACTTAAAAAAGGACGCAAATCCTGAAATAGTTATGCAAAAGCTCTTTGCGTCAACTGAGCTTGAAAACAATTTCGACTGCAATTTCAATATTCTTGTTGACGGAACTCCTATGCAGCTTGGCATCAAGGAAATTCTCAACGAGTGGATAAAATTCAGAATCAAATGCGTAAGGCGCGAGCTTACGTTCGACCTTGAGAAAAAAGAGCATAAGCTCGAGCTCTTGCTTGGTCTTGCGGCAATCCTGCTTAATATTGATAAGGCAATTAAAATAATCCGTAACACGGAAAAGGAAGAGGACGTAGTTCCAAACCTCGCTAAGGGCTTTAATCTCTCAAAAATACAGGCAGAATATATAGCAGAAATAAAGCTGCGTAATCTTAATAGGGAATATATCATCAACAGAACGCAGGAAATTGATAAGCTCCGCGAAGAAATTGCCGATATCAAGGCAACTCTTGCAGATGAGCTCAA
>JAZRNI010000101.1:0-7628 GCA_045648105.1 Eubacteriales bacterium
TCCTGGTCAACTCCTTGGCTCACAGAACGACATGGCTACGATCCGACTTAACGCAGGCGGCGATATCGACCTGCCCAAAGCACTCTCCGAGATGCAGGCGAGAGGCAGGAAAGTACCCGGCGGTGCTTGCGGATTCTGGGGAGCTTGCGGAAGTCGGAGGCCAAGCGGTCTTAGGAAGACAACCTTCCTGGTCAACTCCCTGGCACACAGAACGACATGGCTACGATCCGACTTATTGATTATTCTGCGTCGAATGCACACACTTGATTTCGCCAAGCGACATTTCAACGCCGAGGTGTTCCTTTGCAAACTCCACGGCTTTGATAATGGAAATATAGGAATCACGCTTACAGCAACGGGGGCCGCCAAGCTCGCCGATTGCGCCAAGTGCACAGGCGGTCATTTTGTTTGACAATCCCCACGCTTCATTCGCAAGCGGAGTTGAGCCTGTCACGATAGACACGAACATTCCTGCACTTACTCCTGCACCGCAAGCTCCCCAGAATCCGCAAGCACCGCCGGGTACTTTCCTGCCTCTCGCCTGCATCTCGGAGAGTGCTTTGGGCAGGTCGATATCGCCGCCTGCGTTCTTATATGCGGTAAGTAATGCCGAGCCGACCATAACGTGATGCTCAGGACCGTGCATATGGCAAAACGGCAGGGTCATCATCTTTTGCATTATTTCAATGGGATTCTTCGAGGTTTCTGCAAGGCATACACCTATGATACTATCCATTCCCTGTGTATGGCATTCGTTGCATATGTAGTGACCGTTCTCGCAAGCCGTTTTACTATTTTCTTTTTTGTGGCAGATGGCACATTCCATCGGGCTCTCGTTTTCCAAATATTTCAGCGGAGAACCGCAGATAATGCATTCATCTTTCATAATGACCTCATCAAATTCTTATTTATGTGTGCGCTTATTATATCACAAAGTCTAACTAAAATCAAGGTATTAGCCTTGTATATCATCAATTTCGTGAGAAATTGCATATCACCAACACGGAGTGTTGTATATCATCATTGCGAAAGAGTATACAGCCTACGGCTGATGATATGCACCTTCGGTGATGATATACTCGTCCAAAACGAGATATACCCGTTTTGGACGGATGATATACCACAAGGGCATATCCTCTTTGTTTGCGAAAGACTACCTAAACGGAGCAGAATTGAGGTAAAAAAGATTAAAAGTAGTATGGCAGTTAGTCTTCTACTTGCTCAATAATAGAAATATAACTCAAAAAATCTCCAACAGTATCAATTGTATTTCCGATACCTTCTGGATCATTTATCGTTATAAAATAATAAACATCGTTGCAATCCTTTAATGTTATCAGCCAAGTGGTGTCTTCGAAATGAAGCGCAAAACCATAAATCCGCATAGTATCTCCGCTTTCTGTTAATCCACCATCTATGTATGGCATAATAATCAGCATTTTGCCCGGCGCATAATTGTTGGCGTATAATCTGGCCTCCCCCGGCTAAATATATGTTTTCTTTTGAAGAAAAGACACCAATCTTTGGATAATCATAATACATAGCAGCACAAGCCATCTCTATGTATGAATCATATCCACGCTCTACGTAATACGAATAATAATCTGTTCCTAATAAAGGATTGAATACGCTACCTGCATAATCTGCATTGAACCGGACAAAATTTCCATCGCCATCTGTATAGAAGCCGGCTCTCTCTGCATCAGCGACAAAACCCTCGGGCAATGCACATACTATTGTCGGTTTGTTGTTCTCATTAAATACGATTGTTTCTGTGCTGCCTTTCTCGATTTGGATAGATTTTTTTCTGGTAATAATAACAGTTTCGTTTACCTTTTGCGGATACAAAATTTGTGACCGCTTAACAACATCAAATACGCCGACGACTACTAAGCATAGGCAGAGTGCCGCGGCACTTACCGCGATGATTTTCTTCCAAGGCACATTGTTCCTCTTTTTGGAGTCTTGAGTAGTATTAACTGTTTCCTTTGCAGCATTACCGAGTAGCTCATTCAAAGCAACATTAAAAATCTGCGAAAGCGTTTGGGCTTGCTTAATGTCCGGAGCAGTTTCGCCTAATTCCCACTTTGAAATTGTCTGCCGGGAAACGCCAACCTTCTCTGCAAGTTGCTCCTGCGATAAATTGTATTTTTTTCTTAATTCGTGAATTTGATTTCCCAAACTCATATAATCACCTCCATTACGCTATAAATTATAGCAATACAATGTAAATTTTTCTACCAATTTGCGACGGAAATTCCGCCCGTTTTCTTAACATTTGAGATTTTAACCATAAAAACATGAAAAAACCTCTATTGTCCTGTTAGACAAAAGAGGTTTCTTTGTTGGTGCAGGTGACGGGATTTGGTCTCGGGCGAACTACGCCCTGCGGTCATTCGCGGCTCTGACAGTCCACCGGACTGTCATTCACTACCGCTTCTACTTCAAATCCCACCACCCTTATAAATCAAAAAGGATATACCACAAGGGCATATCCTCTTTGTTTGGTGCAGGTGACGGGATTTGAACCCACACGTCTCTCAACACTGGAACCTGAAACCAGCGCGTCTGCCGTTCCGCCACACCTGCATTTTCGAACAAAATGATTTTAGCACAAATATTTCAAATTGTCAAGATTAAATTGTGAATAATCCTGTCGAATGCGGGGAAATTTATTAAAATAAGAATTATTTTTCCAAAAAGCTATTGACAAGCGAGGAAAAAATTGATATAATCATTAGGCAGTTAAAATACCGCTGTTATGGAGAAGTACTCAAGTGGTGAAGAGGCGCCCCTGCTAAGGGTGTAGGGCGGGCAACCGGCGCGAAGGTTCAAATCCTTTCTTCTCCGCCAAAAAACGACAAAATTCGACAGAATTTTGTCGTTTTTTTATCCAAGTCGCAGACTTGGTATAGACGCTCGCAGGCTCGCTATTCCGTCGCTCCGCTCCTTACATCTCGGCAAGCCGTTGATTTGGATGCATACAGCTTTGCGGTATCTTGCGTAATTCGTCGTGTACGACCGACGAATAGCAAATATACACGGCTTTGCCGTGATTAAGAACGTATAGCGAAAAAAAAGGCTATCTCAGGCTTTTGTAACCTGAGATAGCTTTTTTTGCTATTTTTCTTTATTTTCCCTTTTAAAAAGTTTTCTGTACATGCGCGAGAGAATGGCACGCAGCTTGTGCTTAGCCAGGCGCAGGGGGTATATAAAGTGCCAGAAGCGGGAATAGATTTTGAACGATGCGTCTTCAACCGTATGGCGCTTATTTTTGTTTCTGTACGCAGTGAGCACACCGAGCACTGCCGTTTTTGGTACGGTTTCATTTACAAAGGTATTGTCACCGCGGATGATATAAACTTCTTCCTTAACCCTGATTACCCTGTGAAGCACGTATCTCCCGTATTTATCCTTATAAAGGGCAACGTCGTATTTTTTAAGCTCTGCTGCGGGGCTCTTGATTATTACCATATCACGGTGGGTTTTGAAAAGAGGCTCCATACTCGTACCGAGCGTATTTGACGCATAAACGCCGTTTTGCTCCAGCTCTTTTTCGATAATTTCTGAACTTTCAAGCTCACCGTTCATTATTTTAATATACCAGCCTTCGATAATTTTTCGATAAAGGTCGAAACGTCGCTGCGCGCGATATCCTCGCTGACGTCGTAATTTTCAAGGAGAGCCTTTACGAGTTCATTCTCGGTAAGGTCCTTTTGTGCAAGTAAATTCCAGAGAAAATTACCCGTAGAGTTCATTTTTACAAAGCCGTGGAAATTATCAGCCTCGCTGCCGAGAGCAACTGCGATGTAGCTGCCGCTAACCTCTTCAAGTACAAATCCGTCTTTTATTTTCATATTCGTTCCGCTCCTAGAGTTTTATGTAATTAGCATACCATAAAAGCTATGGTATGTCAAGTGTAAAACTTTTTTATTTTGCCGTTTGCTACGCAATTCGACCTGTTTTTGTGCAGTCCTTAGTTTATAATAACAAAAACGGCTTTTTCACAATAGAATATAATTAGGAGGTATCAGATATGAAAATTCACAGAGTAAAAAACGGGGAGAGCCTTTATTCGATAGCTAAGGAATACGGTCTGCCCCCTACGAAAATTATTGAAGCCAACGACTTAAAAAATCCCGATGAGCTATCGGTCGGAGAGGAGCTGCTGATTTTAACTCCTACGAGGACTCATACCGTGCGCGGGGGAGACACTATAAAATCAATAGCGCTAAGATTCGGGGTAAACGAGCGTGAGCTTTTGGCAAAAAACCCAGCCTTGAGAGGAGGACGCGACATCTATCCCGGACAGATTTTGACGATAAAAAGCGACACGCCCCCCTATGGAATGGCATTTGCCAACGGATACTACTATAACGATGCGGCGTTTGACAGGCTCATTTGCGCCCTGCCCTATCTTACCTACGTTACGGTCTCGGCATCTAAGGTATGTAAGGACGACGTAAAGCTGCTTTTTGACGATACGAAGGTAGTCCAAGCAATAAGAGAGGCGGGAAAGTCGCCGCTTTTACATCTGTTCTGCGAGAGCTGTGAGGGACGGCTGGAGTCCTGCATAGTTGATACGGCGATACTGCTTGCGAAGGCAAGAGGATACGATGGAATAAACCTCTCAATGAACAACGTGCGTGACTACAAGGCACTCTCTGACTTTGTCGCCGAGCTCAAAAAAACATTGATGGAATACGACCTGTTGCTTTTCGTTGAGCTTGATAAAAATTCAAGCGCGGCGCTTGATGATTATTACGACGGAGTTATACTTTCCTACTCGAAATCTCAGCTTGCAAATCCGCCGTCGTTTGAAGACGGAGAGAGGCGCATTTTTACGGAATTTGCCGATGAATACGAAAGCTCGAAGGCGTATATTGAGCTTTCGCCATTTGCCTTTGCCGACAAGGACGTTATGCCGATAGAGACTGCCATCAAGCTATCGCATACGGCAAAATGCGAGATAGAATACGAGCCGAATACCAAGCTCTGCCATTTTGAGTACAACAAATACAGCATGGGCAAGAGAATACCGAAAAGCGTATATTTTGAATCCTTGGAAAACGTAAAAGCCAAGCTCGACCTTGTAAGTGAGCTTGGCTATATGGGTGTAAGCTTTGATATTATGCGTACGCCTCTGTGTCATCTTATGATGTTTGACGCGATGTTCAGGCAAGGAGTGTGCATCAGTCGTTTATATTAAATAAGTTCCTTGCGTTTTGCTCGGTTATGCTTGCACATTCCTCTTCACTGATATTAAAAATTGCTGCGAGGGTGCGGTTAACGTAAAGCAGATTGCCGGAGTGATTGAGAGTACCTCTGAGAGGGTGCGGAGCAAGATACGGACAGTCGGTTTCTATGAGAACCCTATCCATAGCAAGCGTCGCAGCAACCTCGCGAGGACGCCTTGCGTTAGTGAACGTTAAAGTGCCCGAGAAGGATATATAATAGCCCATCTCGCAAAGCTCGCGTGCCATTTCCACTGAACCCGAAAAGCTATGCAAAACACCCTTGACGTCGGGGTGGCGCCGTATTATATCCATAATATCACCGTGGGCGTCCCTATCGTGTATGGACACGGGCAAGCACAGATATTTTGCAAGGCGCATCTGTTCTTCAAAATACTCTGTCTGAAGTGCTTTATCGGTGTTTTCGTAATGATAGTCAAGCCCTATTTCGCCAAGAGCGACACACTTGCTGTCTTTATCCCTTATCAAGCCTTCGATATCACGAAGATTATCTTCAAGCTTCCCTTCAAGATATTGGCAGTCGGACGGATGTATACCGATGGCGGTATACATATTTTTATGCAGCCTTGCCTGCGCTATTGCCTCACGTGAGGTTTTTGGCGAGGTGCCGACATTTATTATATATGATACGTTATCCGAAAGAACGGTGTCGATTAGCTTATCGGCACCGTCTTTCGTCTCGTTTACAAAGCGCTCATCGTAATAGTGCGCGTGCGAGTCAAAATATTTCATTAGTGGATTCTGTCTCCGTTCTTCGCTTCGTCGGAGAGGGATACGACCTTAACGTCCTCCTCGCCCGATGCGAGCAGCATACCGTAGCTGTCCACACCGCAGAGCTTGGCGGGCTTAAGATTTGCAACGATAATCACCTTTTTGCCTATAAGCTCGTCGGGAGTATAGAATTTGGCAATTCCTGAAACGACCTGTCTTTTCTCGTATCCAAGGTCGACTTGAAGCTTTAAGAGCTTTTTAGCCTTTGGAACAGGCTCACACTCAAGAATCTGTCCGACGCGGAGCTCAACTGCGCCGAAGTGGTCGATAGCTATCTCCGCTTCATGCTCGGGCTCGGGCGTTACTGCGTTTTCCGTCTGCTCGGCTTTTCTCTTTTCCTCTATTTTGGCCATAAACTTTTCCTCGTCGATTCTTTGGAAAAGAGTATAGCTCTCGCCAAGGGGTTTACCGCTTTCAAGAGCGCCGAAGGTGGATACCGTGTCAAATTCCGACTTGTCGGTGCCGAGCTGAGAGAGGATATTTTTGCTTGTTTTTGGGATGTAAGGATTAAGCAGAACCGCTCCTATACGGATAGTTTCGAGCAGGTTATAAATTACGCTTGCGAGGCGGGGCTTATCTGCTTCGTTTTTCGCAAGAATCCACGGCGTAGTTTCGTCGATATACTTATTGGCACGTCGAAGAAGTGCGAATATTTCCTCAAGGGAGTCGGAAACGTGATATTCGCTCATAAGCCTTGTGGACTTCTCAACAGCAGAGTTTGCTGTTGCGATGAGGTCTCGGTCAAGCTCCGTAAGCTCACCGCGCTCGGGTACGATGCCGTCAAAGTACTTTTTCGTCATTGCGTGGGTACGGCTTACAAGGTTACCGAGGTTGTTAGCGAGGTCGTTATTGTATCTTGCGATAATGCTTTCGTAGGTTATAGAGCCGTCGGAGTTATAGGGCATCTCGGAAAGGGCGTAATAGCGAACGCCGTCAACGCCGAAGTCCTCGCAAAGCTCGTCCGCAAATACCACGTTACCCTTTGATTTGCTCATCTTATCGTTACCGAAGTTAAACCAAGGGTGACCGAACACCTTTTTCGGCAACGGGAGCTCGAGCGCCATTAAGAAAATGGGCCAGTATATGGTATGGAAGCGAAGTATATCCTTGCCGATGATATGAACGTCGCAGGGCCAGTATTTTTTGAATCTTTCGCCTTGCTCGTCAAAGCTCTTATCGGGGTCGTAGCCGAGCGCCGTGATGTAGTTTGTAAGCGCGTCGAGCCAGACGTAGACTACGTGCTTATCGCCAAAATCTACGGGTATACCCCACTTGAACGAGGTACGGGAAACGCAAAGATCCTGAAGGCCTGCCTTCAAGAAGTTATTTACCATTTCCTTTTTACGGCTTTCGGGCTCTATGAACTCGGGATGAGTCTCAATATGCTTCATAAGTCGGTCGGCATATTTGCTCATTTTGAAGAAATACGCCTCTTCCCTTGCGTTGCTGACAGGGCGGCCGCAGTCGGGGCACTTACCGTCTACTACCTGAGTTTCGGTAAAGAAGGACTCGCAGGGGGTACAGTACCAGCCCTCGTAAAAGCCCTTGTAGATGTCGCCCTTATCGTAGAATTTTTTGAATATCCTCGCTACTGCCCTTTCA
>JAZRNI010000102.1:0-5158 GCA_045648105.1 Eubacteriales bacterium
CTCGGCCCTAACGGCGCGGGTAAAAGTACGGCTATGAACATACTTACAGGATATCTTTCCGCTACCGGCGGCACGGCTACGGTAAACGGCGTTGATATGCTTGAAGACCCCATAGAAGCAAAAAGGAACATAGGCTTTTTACCCGAACAGCCGCCCCTTTATCCTGAAATGACCGTTACGGAGTATTTAAACTTCGTTTACGAGCTTAAGGGCACAAATCTTGAAAGGGACAAGCATCTTTCAGAGATTGTCAGCGCTGTCCGCCTTTCTGACGTAAAGGACAGGCTCATAAAAAATCTATCGAAGGGCTATAAGCAGAGAGTGGGTATCGCTCAGGCGCTTATAGGCAATCCCAAGGTTATTATTTTTGACGAGCCGACGGTAGGCCTTGACCCAAAGCAAATCATCGAGGTCAGAAATCTTATTCGCTCGCTCGCGAAGGAGCATACGGTTATTCTTTCAACTCACATACTCGCGGAGGTACAGGCGGTATGCGAGCGAGTCATTATCATAAATAAGGGTAAAATCATCGCTGATGAAAAAACCGCTGATTTAACGAAGGCTATTGAGGACGGCTACCGCTACCGTATCAAGATTTGCGGCGCTCCCAAAGAGGTTGAGGAGGCGCTTTGCGCGGCTCGCGGTGTCAAGAGCGTTACTGCGACAAACGAGAGGGATGC
This sequence comes from Eubacteriales bacterium, assembly GCA_045648105.1. GTDB lineage: Bacteria > Bacillota > Clostridia > Oscillospirales > CAG-272 > UBA1740. The sequence goes on from JAZRNI010000102.1 coordinate 681, forward strand.
AGACTCATACGCATACGTCGTCGAGAGCGACAGGGGCGTTGACGTAAGAAAAACCATTTTCAATATCTGCGCTGACAAAAGATGGGCGATACTCGGTATGAGCCCTGTCGGCACGGACCTTGAATCAATATTCATCAGGCTCGTTGACAGCTCCGAAAATGACGGCAGAGCCGACGACAAAAAACGCAGAAGGACGCACTGAGGAGGGTGAAAATTTATGCTTGCAGTATTTAAAAAGGAATTACGCACCTACTTTACGGGTGTTATGGGGTACGTATTTTTAGTGCTATATCTCGCGCTTGGCGGCGCGCTTTTCGCAGCGACTACCCTGTTTTCGATGTCCTCGTCGGTAACGGAGTTCTATACTTATATGCTCCTTGCCTCGGCAATAATACTTCCGCTTCTCACAATGAAATCCTTTAGTGAGGAGCGCAAAATAAAAACGGAGCAGCTGCTTTTGACCGCTCCCGTATCCCTGACGTCTATGGTAGTCGGAAAGTTTCTTGCGGCATATTCGATGTTTGCCGTAACGATGACCTTCAACTCCTTATATTTTCTGATACTTAATCGCTACGCTCAGCTTAAGTTCACGGTTCTTTTCGGCAATCTTGTGGCAATGCTCCTTGTCGGTATGGTATTTATTGCAATAGGACTTTTCGTGTCCTCGCTTACGGAAAACCAGCTTGCCGCCGCAATAGGAACTATAGCTATCATCGTTGCGTTCTTGCTTGTAGGACTTTTATCGTCTCTTTTCCCGTCGTCCTATCCTATCCGCTACGTGTTCAATTTCATTTCGATATTCACTCGCTTTCAGGGCTTTACAAACGGATATTTCGACCTCGCATCTGTGTTCTACTACCTTACAGTTTCATTTATATTCCTGTATCTTACAGTAAGAGTATTCGACCGCCGCAGATACAACTAAAACGAGGTATCAAATGAAAAAAATAAACGATATGAGCAAGGCGCAAATAAAACAAAAGCTTCTTCCCGAGGGGCTTTTTGCGGTAGTTATCGCTATTGCTCTTGTAATAAACGTTATAATGTTCATCATAACCGAGGCGTTCGGACTGTATCTGTATTCCCCGGCGGTGGACGACCTGTCTATATCAGGCAATACCGACGCGCTTTTTGAACAGGCTATCAAAGAAAAGCGTAAGGTTAAAATTTTCTTCTGTCAGGACGAGGACTCCGTAAAACAGCATACAACCGGCTCATACGTCTACGAGACAGTCAATGAATTTGCAAAAAGATACCCCGACTTTATTGAGGTCGAGTATATCAATATCCTGACAAGACGCAATTCCAAGGGTGAGCTTGTAAACCTTTCAAAATATCAACAGGATATGCGCGGCTATGACCAGGATATATTCAAGTCCACGGTAATTTTCGAGTGCGAGCAGAATTACAGAGTGCTCACCGATGCCGTGACAACCACGGGCTATGCCGACTTCTACACGCTTGATTCCGATATGAATGCAAGCTCGTATAATGGCGAAGAGGTTGTTGCGGGTATGATATCGTGGGTTCTTGCAGACGAGCATAAGACCGCCTACTTCACTCAGTACCACGGCGAGGTTGTTGACGTCGCGTTTACGAGCCTGCTCGCTTGCGCCGGCTATTATATTGACGTTATAGACCTTAAGCAAAACGAGGTTCCGAGCGATGCTGGACTCGTCGTAATATCAAACCCGACCGCTGATTTTGAAAAGGCGTATGCGGGCTCAAAGGTAAGGGGAGAGCTTGACAGGCTCGAAACCTATCTTAAAAGCTCCGGAAACCTTTTCGTCAGCCTTGACCCGTACGTTAAGGAATTGCCGACTCTTGAGAGCTTCCTTTCCGACTACGGCATTGAGTTTTCCTATTCCGTTGATAAAAACGGAAGCAGGCTTCGCAATTTAGTAAAGGATATAAGAAATGCTATCGAAATTGACGGCTTTACGCTCGTTACCGAGTATGCAGACGATCCTTTGGCAAATAAAATGGAAGAAACGGCGTCAAAATACAGCGATGGCGACGTTATAATAAGAGAGGCAGGCGCGCTTACGCTCAGCGGTAACGCAAAGCCGCTTCTCGTCACGAGCGAAGCATCCTCGGTCGAGGCGGGCGGTGAAAAAATAAGCGCTGACGGCAATTATTGCGTTGCCGCATACAACAACACCGACGGCGGAAGCGTTTTCGTCACCTCAAGCATATATCTTGCGGTATCGGACGCGCTCGTAACGAACGGCTACTCCAATAAGGAAATGCTTTTCTCCCTTTTTGAAGAGCTTTTCGGCAAGGACGGTATGCCGTACGGATGCAATGCGGTGAGCTACAGTACCGGAACGCTTGAAAACCTTACGATGGGCACGGCTATAAACTACACAATTTTCCTCATGTCCGTACCCGTGTTAATTTTCGCCGTAGGTGCTGCTGTAGTGATACGCAGAAAAAACAGATAAGGAGAATGAAGAATATGAATTTTCATAAAGCAAGAAACAAAAGAAATAAAATATTTTCTCTCCTTACCGCTCTCATTATTGTTTTAGGTATAGCGCTTAACCTTCTTTTCACTTATTTCGGCGGGGAAAATACGGTTTTCCTCGATGCAACCCCCGAGGGTCTTTATACTCCTACCGATACTTTGATTAAAGAATGTGCCTTTCTGGACGAGCTTGCAAAGCAGGAAAACGGCGCAAACGAGATAAGCGTTATATTCTGCACGGACCCCGACTACCTTATCTCAAGCACGAGCACCCGTGCGACGTATTACACCCTGAAGCGTCTTGCGAGCGTGTATAAAAATCTCAAAATAGAAACCGTTGACGTCAACACCAATCCTACCGCGGTGGCGAAGTACAAGGCCACCTCTCTGAGCGAGATAAGGCCAAGCGATATAATCTTCGCGTACGGTGACAGATACAGAATTATCAACGCGCAGAAAATGTGGACGAGCGGCAGCAGCGGAAACCTGTTCTCCTATAACGGTGAGTACAGAATAGCAGGCCTTTTGAAATCCGTCACGGCAATAGATATGCCCACCGCGTATTTCCTTATCGGCCACGGTGAGACCTATTTTGATGCCGAGACCTCGTACACCTACGACAGCACGCGCGACGGCGAGGGCAATCTCATACCCGTAACGGATAAAAAACATTCCTTGGAGTCGTTTGCAAGTCTTCTTTTGGCGCGCGGACTTCAGATAAAGTCTTTGGACCTTGCCAAATACGACGAGGTCCCCGAGGACTGCGCTCTGCTTATAATCAACGACCCCACAGAGGATTTTACCTATGATGAAACGAAGCTTGACGAGTATTCCTACGTCAGCGATACGGAAAAAATAGACAAATACCTTGTGAAAAATCAGGGAGCGGTAATGGTTAACCGCAGCTACGACGTTACTCTGCCTGTTTTCGACAGCTTCCTTTACGAATGGGGCTTTTCGTTCGATAACACTCTCGTAAAGGATAACGTGGCAAGCCTCGAGGATGAAAACGACACAAACACAAACATCATCTCCGAGTACAATAAGGACGAGAACAGCTACGGCTACGCAATATACGGCGATTTTGCGTCGCTTTCAAGCTCTCCGATAACCGTATTCACAAACACCGGCGCTATTTCTCCTACGTTTATGGACGGAGTAGTTGACGGAGAGGCGGGAACGGCAAACGTCACCAAAACCTTTGCAAGCTTCCTTTCCAGCTCGAAAAACGCGATAAAATACGGTAAAAACGAAACCACAGGCGAGTATAACGCGCCTGCGAGCGAGGCTGGATCGTTGACCCTTGCCGCAGTAAGCGTAAGAAGCGAGATTGACACCTATACGAACGAGCAGGTATATTCGTACCTTTTCTGCACGGCGAGCGGAGAGTTCTTTTCCGACGCGCTTCTTTCCAATGCATCGTTTGCAAACTACGACGTTTTGTCGGGACTTATAGATAATATTTCAAGAATAGATGCCTTCGGCTCTCTTGACCTTGGCGGTACGTCCTTGAATTCATCCTCGTACGGCGGCAAGCACCTCGTATCTACCACGATGTCAAACGTCGATACTAACGTTTATTCTTCCGACGGCAAGCACATCACTCGCGTAAACCACGGGCTTTCAACTTCTATGACGGTATTCTATACGGTTATCGTATTGGCAGTACCGGTCGCTCTTGGTATTTTCGGTACAATAAGGCTCGTAAAGAGAAAATTCTTATAAGGGGGATTTATGAAGCATATAAAGAAAAAACATAACAAAATCCGCCTTGTACTGATACTTTCCGCAGTATTTGCGCTTCTTCTTTTGCTGAGCATAGTGCTTGGGCTTACTCTTTTCAAGGAGGACAATAACACGTCCCCGTCAGAGCCGCCCGAAATTCTTGAGGGTGAGTCAATTTATTATAATATGGCAATCGCATACCCTGCCGTAAGCGAAACGGATATACAGCTGATATCAGTTTCAAATTCGACGGGCTCCTACGATATGGAAGTCGGAGGGCAAGCGG
>JAZRNI010000103.1:0-2238 GCA_045648105.1 Eubacteriales bacterium
GGCTCGTTACAGCCGACAGTGGTATAGCTTACGGCATCCTCGTATGTAAACCCACAAATTTCTGTATATGCCTGTATCCTTTTCTCGTCGTTCTGAAAGGCAATGCGTTTATTCTTGTCCTTCCTCTCAAGATCCATAGCAAAGCGCAATACGTCCTTCGGCTGCGTTTTCGTCCAGCGTAATGTTACCTGCGGAATATAGGTCGGCAGATCGGTGAGGGATTCCAAAATGAGTGCCGAAAGATCGTTGTAAGCATCGCTACCGGCGGGGAGATATCCGCCGACGCAGAAATGAGATTCGCCGCCTCTGGTGAAATTAGCCGAGGTTGCGGGGGTTGCCGCCTGAAGCATAAGGAATAATTCCTGTAAATATTCTCCCGCCTCATCTCTCGTTATCCTGGCTGTCGCGAGGTCGGCAAAATAAAACTTTGAAAGGTATCTGTCAAGCGTGCCTACGCTGTCAAGGGCGCAGGAGAAGCAAACGTATATCGTAAGGCACGCCTCGTAGAAGCTTGTGGGCGCGTTTTTCGGAGAGCTCAAGAGTGCCCATGAAAGCTTTTCAAGATTTTTACGATATTCTCTGTTTTCGACCGTCTTGGCGTATTCGGACACCCTCGCCGAGCATTTTTCACACCAAGCGATAAGCGTTTCTGCGATTTTTCTAAGCCCTAAAAGATACTCGCGCTCATCCTTGTCGGTATGAGTTTCAAGCGAACGGTCAATATCGTCGATAATTCCGACAATACCTACCTCAAGCACCCTTTTGTAGTCTGCCGTGGCGTGCTGCCACTCCAGCACGTGAAGTCCGTCAATCTGCTTTAAATAGAAATTTTGCATAAGCTCTTTGGTGTGCTTGTGGCCCGAACGGTCGAAAGCAGCTCCGACGACCGAGCCGTCAAATCTGAAAAATCCCGTCAGCCGCTGATACTCGGTGATTATCGGCTCTTGATTGAGAATATACTCGCAAAGGCGCTTTACGTCTCGCCCGCAATCGGGGAGGAAAATATCGTTTCTTTCAAAATCGGTATTCTTTGCCTCCACGTACATTTTTCCGGCAAGAGTAAGCTCGGTCAGCTTTTGTATTCTTTCTGTCATTTTGACACCTCCGAAAAGTAGTTCCGCTCTCAGTATATCGAACGGACGGTGAAAAAACAATAGAGAATACGGCATTTTTGTACTTTTACGTACAAATATTACGCTAAAACATTGACAAAACTAAGATTTAATGCTAAAATCTATAAAAAAGGGGGGGCGAAAATGGAAACTGATTTTATAGTCACCGATATAAAACGTGTAATTATGGTTGGAAAAGACGAGTATCCCGAGCAGATAACAACCTTCAAGCACGATTTACAAAGCAACGAACTGATTTTTAACTTTTCAGGACATTCCACGGTGTATTTTAACGGAAAAGAGTTTGACAACGTCTCGGGAAACGTCAGATTTCTGCCGAAGGGGCAGGTTACTCAATATGAGATTTTCCGCCACGAAAGAGGCGAGTGCATTGATATATTTTTTAACACAGACCGTCCTATATCAGACATGGCTTTCGTAATCAATGCGGTTGACAACGAGAAACTATCATCTCTTTTCAAGCGGATTTTTGCGGTTTGGGTAAGCAAGGAGCAAGGCTATTATTTCGAGGCAATGTCACTCTTGTACCGTATTTTTTCAGAGATAAAAAAGGAAAATCGCTCACCGAAAAGGCACTCTGATAAAATCGCCCCCGCTATATCTCTTATGCATACCGAGTTTTTAAAAAAAGAGATTTCTCTTGAAGAGCTTGCGGCCTCATCGGATATGTGCGAATCATATTTTCAAAGACTCTTTAAAGAAAAGTACGGCATTTCTCCAAAGAGATATATAATTCAGCTAAAGATAAACCATGCGTGCGACCTATTGCGCCTTGGACGCTACACGGTTTCGCAGATCGCCGAGCTTTGCAATTTTTCCGATATTTATTTCTTCAGCCGGCAATTCAAGCAATATATGGGAATTACACCTACACAATTTATCAAAAAATACAGATCGTCAAAATGAGAAAAGGCAATTCCACATTATAGACATATTGAGTATCATCCAAGGGAGAGTAGTGTGTTATATAAAGGACAACACTTTATCATTCAAAATTGAATAATTTCGGACAATGCAGTTGTCCCTATTTAAACTTACTCGTGGAGTATGTGCAAATAGGGACAACATTTTTATTCAATTCTGCATTTACGAAGTCGGAGGGCCA
>JAZRNI010000104.1:0-1938 GCA_045648105.1 Eubacteriales bacterium
TGACTCAGCAATTACAGCGTGATATAATTGAAAAAAACGCAGGAGGCGTATTATGAGAATAAATTTTCCGAAAATCAGTCAGGCTGATTTTGATTACGCAATAGAATGCCTTGAGGTCTGCAAGAAGCCCGAGGCGAAAAAATACGGCTTTAATTATCCTTACTTTGCGCCCGGCGGTTATTACGGCTCGCAGTGGTGGCAGCTCGACGGATCACTTGCACTTTGCGGATATAAATGGGTTGATAAAGATTTCGTCGAGACCTCGCTTCTCAATTTCGTTGAGGTACAGAAGGAGGACGGAAGAATATGCCTTTACGGCGCAGACACCTTCGGTCAGGTCGCAGGCGGCGACTTTCCGCTTCAGGGAGAGGGTGTTTCGTCGCTCCCGAAGCTTTTTGACAGCGCCTATCACATCGTTCACGCCACAAGAGACGCGGAGCTGAAGGAAAAGGTCTATTTTTTGCTTAAAAGGTACCTTGATTGGTGGTTTACCGCGCGTCAGGACGAGAAAACAGGCCTTATAACCGCGGTTTTTGAGGAAACCTTTATCCCTTATCTTCGTTACGCGGGAGAGTACGCTCCTGTCGATACCAACGTGGAGGTCTGCGTGGGCTGTCGCGTTACCGAGCTGCTTGCGCGCGAGCTTGGCAGAGAGGAAGATGCAGACGAGATAAAGGCGAGAGGCGAGAGAGTCAAGGCAAGCATCAACAAATATCTCTGGAATGACGAGATAGGCGCATATTTTGCGTATTACGTCAAGGAGGGAATACAGGACGACAGACTCATGGCATCGACCTTTTTCCCGTTGCGCCTTAAAATCGCGCCTCCTGAACGTCAAAAGAGACTTATCTCGCTTATGACCGATGATAAGCACTTCAATTGGGATACCATTCCGCTCACCTCGGTGTCGAAGCTCGACAAGATATTTACCACGACAAAGGGTAGGTATCTGGGCAACGCAAGCTGGAGCGGAAACGTCTGGACGCTTGTCAACGAAATGGTGATACGCGGTCTTCTTGATTGCGGCGAAAATGAGCTTGCATCCGAGCTTGCGCTCAAAACCGTACGTGCTTTCAACCACAACTGCGCCGAGTTTATAGATCCCTTTGACGGTAGCGGACACGGTGTAATTCAGTACGCCTGGACGGCAGCGCAGTATCTTGAGCTTCTTATCGAGGTCATTTTCGGCGTGAAATATACCGCGAGCGGCGAACTTACGGTCACTCCTCACCTTGCAGACGAGCCGAAAGACGAAAAAATATCGCTTCTTGACGTGAAGCTTCCCGACGGCACGATACTTGACGTCGAGATAGATCGCGGACAGGTCACGTATACTGTAAAATAAAATTTCTTGCCGCCGCAGGTGGTAGATCGGAGACTGAGATGCAAACGCAGAGCTTGAATCGAATATGGAAGTATAGAATAGGCAAGGGAGAATGGTGTGAACGCGAAGTGCCGTTTTCGGCTCTTGCGGTCGGACATTCGGAGTGCGAAACGGTATTTGATCTTGAGAGGAGCGCAGAGAAGGTCTTTCTTCGCTTTGACGGCGTGACGTATCAGGGAAAGGTGACGCTTAACGGAAAAAATCTCGGCGAAATGCTCCCTTACTGCGAATATACCTTCGATATAAGCGATACGGTGAAGGAAAAGGGCAATCTTTTGCTCGTCGAGCTTGAGGATATAAGTCCCACGTTTGGTCCTACGGAGGGCTGGGAAAATTACGGCGGTATTACGCGTGACGTAAGCATTCTTTACGCGTGCGACGCGTATATAGAGGACGTTTTCTTCCGTTGCACGCTCAAAAATGATTATAAAGATGCCGAATATTTCGTCGAGACCTCAGTTTGCTACGGCGCGGATTGCGAGCTTCGCACAAGTCTTTTTTATGACGGCAAGCTTGTTGATTCGTATACGGCAAGGGCTGGCGAGATAGCGGAG
>JAZRNI010000105.1:0-4074 GCA_045648105.1 Eubacteriales bacterium
GTACCAGAGCCAAGCTCATCAAAAAGGATTAGGGAGCGCGGTCCCGCGTTATTAAGAATGTCGATTACGTTAACCATATGAGAGGAGAACGTGGAAAGAGACGCCTCAATGCTCTGTCCGTCGCCCATATCCACAAGCACCTCATCAAAAATACCGATTACGGAATTCTCAAGTGCGGGAAGCTGCAGACCGGAAAGAGCCATAAGCGTTAAAAGACCTATTGTTTTTAAGCTTATAGTTTTACCGCCTGTATTAGGGCCCGTGATGACGAGCGTATCAAATTTATCACCTATAGATACGTCGATAGGAACGACCCTGTCCCTGGGGATTAAGGGGTGTCTTGCTCTCTTTAAATCTATAACTCTTTCACGCGAAATAACGGGCTTCTCTGCCTTCATCTGTATCGCAAGCGAGGCGCAGGCAAAAATGAATGCAAGCTCGGTGATATTATGGTAATTGAGAGAAATTACAGACGTGTTATCACCGCACTCCGCTGACAATTCCGCCATAATTCTCTCAATTTCGTGCGACTCAGCGCTTTCAAGTGTTTTAAGCTCGTTATTTGCTTCCACGAGTGCCATAGGCTCAACGAATAATGTAGCGCCCGTGCTTGAGGTATCGTGCACGAGACCCTTTATTTCGTTTCTGTACTCTGCCTTGACGGGCACAACGTATCTGCCGTTACGCATAGTGACGATATTTTCCTGCAGATATTTAAGCCTGTTTCCGCCAATATATCCTTGGAGAGTCTCTTTTATCTTATTGTTGGTATGTCTGATTTTTCTCCTTATTTCAAGAAGAGTGGGGCTTGCCTCGTCCGCGATTATATCCTCGGATATAATCGCTTTTTTTATTTTTTCCTCAAGCGCGCGATTTGGGATAATACGCAAAAAGAGCTCGTCGAGCGAGGTTTCAAAAAGCTTATCGGTATTTATATAATCAAGCATAAGCCTTGCTGAATAAAAAAGCGCGCTTATATCCAAAAGCTCTCTTGGAGAGAGGGTCGCGCCCTTATACGCTCTTTCACCCGCGCCCACAACGCTCTCGGGTGCATTGAAGGATGGATAGCCCTTAGAATTTATGAGTCTTTTTGCATCGTCAGTCTGCTCTTGTCTTCTGCAAACACCGTCATAATCGGAAATCGGCAAGAGAGACATCGCGCGTTTTTTTGCTCCGTCGGTAGACGCGCAGTCGCTTAGCATCGCGATTATTTTATCATATTCGAGCGTAGCAAGTGTTTTTTCGCCAAAACGCATATCCGTTCCTTTCGTTATTTCACTTCGTTATAAAAGTCAAGCGACTTAAAATCACGTTCAAGCTGATTAAGCAAATAGGTTTCAGTCGCCTTTGAAAATGAGCTCAAGTCTTCACCGCTTACGGTAAACGAAAACAGCTTTTCAAGCGGACAGTGTACGCAGTAGGCTATTGCCGTTTTCGCGCCGTATGTAAGTATTACGACAATTCGGCTTTCGTGCGGATTCAAAAGCTCGTGATATTGGTTTTCGCCCTTTTGGTGACAAGCGAAGCAGGTAAGCGCACCGTCCATAATATCAAAATAAAAATCCCCCTGTCTCTCGTGGCAAAACTGACATTCTATTACGTCAGGCATAAATCCAAGAATAGAGGCGCATCTTACCTCGAATGCTCCCTTGACAAGAGCAAGCATATATTTTCCGCTTGCTATTGCGTAAAGCGAATTTAAGGAAAGACGCATTAAATTTCTGTCGGGGACCGCAGTGCTTACGTCGCATAGCACCTCAAGAATATAGCTTGCGAGCGCGAGTCCCTCAACGCTCCTGCGAATATCAAAAAAGCTTTCGATAAGCTCACTTTCGCGAATCCAATAATGCTCGCCCTTTTTGTAAAGGACGAATTTGGAATAGCAAAAAAGCATTGTTGCCGACATATTCCTGTTTTTGAGTGAGCGCGCGCCCTTGGCCAGAGCTACGATGACGCCCATTTCCTCGGTATATACGGTTATAAGCCTGTCGGTTTCCTTAACGTCTACTGACTTGATTACAAGTCCCTTTACAGTTTCAAGCATTATTCGTTATCTTCTCTGTAGCCAAAATTATTTATGTTAAATTCGCTGTCGCGCCAATTTTCCTTTACTCTTACGTACAGGTCAAGAAAAACGCGGGAATCAAGCATTTTTTCTATATCTTCTCTTGCATACGTGCCAATTTTCTTAATAAGTGAACCGCCTTTGCCGATAATTATTCCCTTGTGAGATGCCTTCTCGCAATATATTTCCGCTCTTATGGAAACGACGTCGCGCTTCTCCTTCCATTCCTCGATAGAAACAGCTGTGCCGTGAGGAATTTCCTCATCGAGCGTGCGAAGGAGCTTTTCTCTGATGATTTCGGCGGCAATCTGCCTTTCGGGTTGGTCGGTAATCATATCCTCTGAGAACATCCAGTCGCTCTCGTACAAGAACGGCTCACATTCCTTTATAACCGTGTCTACACCCTTTCCGTTCTTAGCTGAAATGGGAACAACGGATGAAAAGTCGTATACGGCAGCATATGCCTGTATGGTTTTGGCCACGTTTGACGGAGTTACCGCATCAATTTTGTTGATTACGAGTATAGCGGGTAGCTTGTCCTGCTTAAGCCTTGTAATAACCTGGCTTTCTATATCGCCAATCTCTTCTCTTGCCTCTACGACAAGTATTACGCCGTCAACACCGCCAAGTGTAGCGCTCGTCGTTTTTACCATATAGTCTCCGAGCTTGGTTCTGGGCTTATGTATACCCGGTGTATCAAGGAATACTATCTGATTTTTTCCCTCGGTATAAATGCCTGTGATTCTGTTTCTTGTGGTTTGCGGCTTTTTGGAGACGATAGCAACCTTTTCTCCAAGCATTGAGTTAAGAAGCGTGGATTTACCAACGTTAGGTCTGCCTACTATTGCAATATAAGCGGTTTTAGTCATTTGATTTCACCTGATTTTTCTATTATTTTCATTATGTCTCTTTGCTTTTGACACTGTATTTCATCATCGCGCTCGCTTCGCTCGTGGTCGTATCCTAACAAGTGCAGGGTTGAATGGACCGCAAGAAAGCAAGCCTCGCGCAAGGGAGTATTCCCAAATTCAAGAGCCTGCTCATGAACACGCTCAAGGGAAAGCACGATATCACCAAGCATAATGTGGCTCTGAAAATCCTGCATAACGAATTCCCCATCCTCATACATCGGAAATGATAAAACGTCGGTCGGTCGGTCAATGCCGCGATAGCTCGAATTTATTTTTCTTATATGCTCGTTGTCGCAAAAGGTAACGGAAAGCTCAGCATCATACGGAAAGCCCTCATAATCAAGAGTTGCCTTGACGGCTTTTCGGATATGACTTTTAAGCTCGTAGCCTATCATTTCAAAATCCTTGGTTTTTATAAAGCTCAGTATCAGATTTCTGTTTTTCATAGCTTTGCTTCTCCAGATTTACGAAAGCGCTTTACTGCCTGTTCCTTCTCGTATTTGTCGTAAGCGCTGATAATTTTTCTTACAAGAGAGTGTCTTACAACATCCCTTTCGCTAAATTCGAAAATGCCTATGCCCTCTACTGCGCGAAGAATTCTTGCGGCAATGGAAAGTCCGCTTTTTTTACCGAGCGGCAAATCCGTTTGAGAGAGGTCCCCCGTGACTACTGCCTTAGAATTATATCCGAGTCGCGTCAAAAACATCTTCATTTGCTCGGGCGTAGTGTTTTGCGCCTCGTCAAGAATTATAAAGGAATCGTCAAGAGTTCTGCCGCGCATATACGCAAGCGGAGCAATTTCAATAGTTCCCTTTTCCATATGGCGGTTAAAATTCTCAGGCCCGAGCATTTCAAAAAGTGCATCGTAAAGCGGGCGGAGATAAGGGTCAATTTTGCTCTGCAAATCACCGGGCAAAAAGCCAAGCCTTTCGCCCGCCTCGACCGCGGGACGGGTGAGAATAATTCTCGATACCGATTTGTTTCTGAGCGCTTCCGTTGCCATAGCTACGGCAAGGAAGGTTTTTCCCGTACCCGCAGGTCCGAGTCCCAAAACCACGGTGTTATCCCTTATGGCACTTACGTATTTTTTCTGCCCCA
>JAZRNI010000106.1:0-2379 GCA_045648105.1 Eubacteriales bacterium
GGAAGGTTGTCTTCCTAAGACCGCTTGGCCTCCCGACTTCCTGTATCTCCTGCGGTCAGTGTACCGTAGTATGTCCCACCGCAGCTCTCGTTGAGCGCGACGACACGGATAAGGTTTGGGCAGCTCTTGCAGACCCCACAAAGCACGTTGTAGTTCAGACCGCTCCCTCTATCCGCGCAACTCTCGGTGAGTGCTTCGATATGCCTATCGGCACCAACGTTGAGGGCAAGATGGTAAGTGCACTCAGAAGACTCGGCTTTGAAAAGATTTTCGACACAAATACTGCGGCAGACTTTACAATCGTAGAGGAGGCTACCGAGCTTCTTGACCGTGTTAAGAACGGCGGCACACTTCCTATGATTACGTCCTGCTCTCCCGGATGGGTTAAATTCTGCGAGCTTTACTACCCCGAGATGACAAAGCATCTCTCCTCGTGCAAGTCTCCCCAGCAGATGGGCGGCGCGCTTATCAAGACCTACTGGGCAGATAAGATGGGCTATGACCCCAAGGACATCTTCGTAGTATCGATTATGCCCTGCACCGCTAAGAAGTTTGAGGTAGGCAGAGACGATATGAGCGCTGCGGGCGAAGGCATTGCAGACGTTGACGTAGCTCTTACTACCCGTGAGCTTGCTAAGATGATTTCCAGAGCAGGTATTAAGTTCACTGCTCTTCCCGACGAGGAATTTGACAATCCGCTTGGCTTTGACACAGGCGCTGCAGTTATCTTCGGCGCAACGGGCGGTGTTATGGAAGCGGCTCTCCGTACCGCAAACGACGTTCTCACAGGCAAGGACAACAAGGAGATTGACTTCTGCGAGGTCCGCGGTATGAACGGCATTAAGGAAGCTACCTACAATATCGCAGGTATGGACGTTAAGGTATGCGTTGCATCCGGAGCAAAGAACGCAAAATACGTTATGGATAAAATCGCAAAGGGCGAGGCAGACTGGACCTTTGTTGAGATTATGGGATGCCCCGGCGGCTGTGTAAACGGCGGCGGTCAGCCTATCCAGCCTCAGTACGTTCGCGATACTGTTGACCTTAAGGCTGTAAGAGCAAAGGCTCTCTATGACCAGGATAAGGCTATGGAGCTTCGTAAGTCACACCTTAACCCCGTTATCAAGGAAGTTTACGACAATTACTTCAAGGGCGCTTACGGCTGCCACGCGGCGCACCACGCTCTCCACACGAGCTATAAGGCACGCAAGAAGTACAATATCTAAAAAGCGTGCTTGTCGAGCGTTAACACGCAATGAATTTAAGCCTTGCTTTCGTGAATTGCCCGCGGCATGAATTGTGCCTGTCGGCACGTTAGCAGAAATTCATGACGCAAGGCGTCAATTCGTTTATAATAACAAACAGAGCAAAAATAGAAGGAGCTTTCTCCTTTTACTTTTTTGCTCTGTTCTGTTTATTATCAAGTGCGTTTTCTCTCTACAAAATAGGTTGCCTCGCTATCTGCCGTTGACAGCGCGAAAGCAAGCGGAAACATCTCAAACGAGGCTGCGACGTTACGCTTATCGTCCGTTTCAGACGAGTAACCCATATGATAGCGAATGGCAAAAGCTTCCTCGCGCGTGAGCTTCATATATCCCGAAATGATGTATACGCTCTTTTCGCCGTGTCCGTATGGAAGCCTGTCATCGTATTCAAAGGTCTCAACTCTCTGCCACGCGCCCTTCTCGTCCTTAACGTTGCGAAAGCCCTTTTTGTAAATACCAATCTTGCAAAGGTCGTGAAGAAGCGAGACTATGGCTATACTCTCCTCTGAATATCGGGTGCCTATAAGCTCTACGGTTCTCGGTGCGCCAAGATAGCTACAAAGGCAGTCGTAAACGTTCAGCGAATGCTCGCAAAGCCCGCCTGCATAAGAGCAGTGAAAGCGCGAGCTTGCAGGCGCATCAAAAAAGTCTGATGAGATAAGATAATCAAGAAGCTTGTCAGCGCCCTCTCTCTTTATATATTTGTTGTAAATCTCAATAAATCTCTCTTTATTAGTCATAAGTAAGTCTCCTTAGCATTTATATTTTTATTATACTACATAAGAAACGTAAAATCAACCGACTTTTTTTGTTTTTTATCAAAAAAAATACGAAAAGGTATTGACATATCAAAAGATTTAGTGTATAATACTAACTGTTCGCGGGAGTGGCGGAACTGGCAGACGCGCACGTTTGAGGGGCGTGTGGTTTTACCGTACGGGTTCGACCCCCGTTTCCCGCACCAACGAAAAACGCACTTTTGTCTACCGACAAAGGTGCGTTTTTTTCAGTGATGTTTGCCTGCGGCAAATGATGCAGGGCGTTGCCCTATGATGACGGCTGCGCCTAATGATGTGTGGCATAGCCACATTTTGGGCAAACATCGCATCATTGC
>JAZRNI010000107.1:0-5354 GCA_045648105.1 Eubacteriales bacterium
AGAACAGCCTCAAGAACAACGGCTAATTTAAAGCCTATTCTTTCCTTTCCGTTTAGAGAAACTTGATTAAAGCGAGGACTGCACCGATAGGGGCAGTCCTTGTTTTTAGCTTATTAACGAAAAGAGCACGACAGTAATGATGGCGGTGAATAAACCGCTTGAGAGGTTTACAACATCGTTATCAAAAAATTCAAAGCCCGCGCACTTCTCTGTTCGTTTTTGGCAATGAATCTCGCGCTCGGTAATCTTACCGCATATTTTACAACGATATTTCACCTGAACGAGTGAGCCGAGCAAGCTATCAAAAATCACACCTAGGAAGGCTGTGCCGACAGCTATGAGGAACATAGGGAGATTCAGCGTGCCAAACAGAACGGCAACGAACGAGAATACAGCCGCGCCAACAAGCGCGGAGAGTGTGCCTATAAGCGACACGCCGCCACTTATGCCGCGCTGGCATTTTCTCATTTTGAAAAGGTCAAAGGTCTTTTTAGAGAACACACCAAGTCCCGATGCCGCAGTGTCGCCAAATGCCTCTGCAAGCACCGCAACGTAAGCCACGAGATACGCTTTGTTTGCGGTAATAGAAAAGATGATAGCGCAAAACATCGGTATAAGTCCGTTTGCTATAACCTGTATATGGTCGCGGCAATCGCCCTTTTTGGTAACGTCCGAGTCCGGCTTCCCCTTCTCTTTGATTTTGTCAATAACGACACTGCCAAAGAGAAATATCATCAGCAAAACGAGTCCGAAATTGCCGAGAGTTAAGGATACAACGACGTCAAGAGCGATAGCCAAAACTAAGCCGAGACTTGTAAGAACCTTTTTAGCGTTTACAAGCGCAATAATGACAGGAGTGGCTAAAATTGGAACAATATAGTGGTTAATTGTAGGCAGATTTATAAAGGCGTATGCCAAAAGAGCTGTTAAAAAGGTGATGAAAATGTTATCGAGTCCGCGTGTGCTTATCAGCTCTACCGCAACGGACAGAAAAGCAATAGCAAGACAGTGCCATATGCTAAGCCCCATATCAAAGACTGCTGAAAAAACAAATGCTACGGCAAAGGAGAAAGCGAAATTTGCGAGTGCGCCAAAGAGAGATTTTTGAAAATAAATTTTGGGATTATGTTTTTTTACCAGCTGACCGATAAGACCCGCAAAGCCGTCTCCAAACGAAGTACAGAATACGCCTATTCCAAACGGTAAAACGAGCCTTGGAATAAAGAGTATCAAAATTGCAAATGCACTCATTGCCACTCCGTAATATACGGTGCCGGGTGAGTTATCGCCGTCAGAGCTCATCATCGGGAGCAGCTTTTTGAAATGCGTGACTATCAAAAGCAAGGTGAACAACAGGCACACTATAAGAAAATGATAGCTCGTCCCCATAAACAGATAGAGAATGAGCCACTCAAATCCCACGAGTATATGAACGATTTTTCTCGAGAATTTTTTTGGCATACCGAGCTTATACGCCATCATGCCCAGAAGGAGGCATATAAGTCCGTACGATATACTGGCAATATATCCGTATAGTATCATATTTTTCTCCGCAATAAATCTAAAATAATAAAGTAATTGTATCACAGGCGTTGTGATATGTCAACATAAAAAAGGGGCAAAATGCCCCTTTTTTATAAAATTTCTTCCGTTTCGCGGTTGTTATCCCGTTCATTTTCGCCATTTTCATTGGCCGCAGCAATTTTGCCGGGGATTACTATACCTCTTGTCATAGCGCGAACGTTCTCTTCGTTTTTCTTATCAATAAGAGCTTGCTTTAAAAGCCTTGAATTGTTAAGGTCCTGTGCTATTTCATCGGGCACACTGCCGTCTGCGAGCGTTAAAAATTTTTCAAAAATGTCGGGGTAAACGAATTTCTTTTCAAGCTCGGCAAATTTTACCGTTATGTACTTATCGTCACATAAAACGATAATGCCGTCGCCAAAAGATTTATGTTTAACCGCGAGATTCTGTAGAACCATAGTTACCTCCGAGTTATATTCTTACCCTATCATATTATATATTGAAAATTTGCGTTACAATAGCGGCGCTATTATAGCAAATAAATATGTCTAAAGTGTTAAGAAAGCCCGAATTTTTATATTTTTTCTAAAAAGGCGTCAATAAATCAGAGCTTAATGAGTGATTCATCCCAGAAATCGGGAGACTCGTAACCCAGAAGATTTACTGTTGTTGCGGCTACGGAAGAAAGTCCGAGGTCGCGTCTATCGGTCTTTACGGTATAACTGTCGCTGTAGAAATTGTCGTACACAATGAACGGAACAGGATTTAAGGTGTGGCTTGTTTTAGCCTTGAACGAGCCGTCCTTTGAGGTCTTGGGAGCGCCGGTTTTCTTATCGAGCTCGTACATTTCATCCGCGTTTCCGTGGTCTGCCGTGATAAGAGCGACACCATGAAGCTCATCTACGACCTTGAGTATCCTCTCAAGCTGCAAATCGAGCGCTTCCATCGAACATTCGGTAGCTAAAAACGAGCCTGTATGTCCTACCATATCACCGTTTGGGAAGTTGACTCTCAGATATTTATATTTGCCCGAGCGCAAGCATTCGATAAGCTTATCGGTTATCTCAGCACACTTCATCCAGGGTCTTTGCTCAAAAGGCACTACGTCCGAGGGAATCTCAATATAGGTTTCAAGCTCCTCGGAAAATTTGCCCGACTTATTGCCGTTCCAGAAGTAGGTTACGTGACCGTATTTCTGCGTTTCGGAAATTGCAAGCTGAGTGATATTCTCCTTGCAGAGATATTCCGTCATAGTATTGGTGATTTCGGGGGGATTTACAAGGAATCTTGAAGGGATATGAAGGTCACCGTCGTATTCAAGCATACCTGCGTAAAGAACCTTAGGAACTCTTTTCCTGTCGAACTTAGCAAAATCGTCGCCCGTCTCGAACGCCATTGAAATTTCAATTGAGCGGTCGCCTCTGAAGTTAAAGAACACCACGCTGTCACCGTCGTTCACAGTACCTACGGGAGCGCCGTCCTTAGCAATTACGAATGGCGGTAAATCCTGGTCGATTACCTTGTATTCATTTCTATAAGCGGTGATTGCCTCCTCAGCTGATGCAAACTGTCTGCCCTCACCGAGAACGTGGGTTTTCCAACCAATCTCCACCATATTCCAGTTTGCCTCGTATCTGTCCATTGTAACCTGCATACGGCCGCCGCCCGACGCGATGGCGATATCAAAATCATCCGTTCTGAGCGTTGTGAGATAGTCCTCAAAGGGACGAACGTAATCAAGTGCGCTTGTCTCTCCTACGTCTCTGCCGTCAAGAAGGATATGAACTCTTACTCTTTTGACACCCGCTTTCTTTGACTCGTTGATAAGCGCCTTGAGGTGGTCGATGTGCGAGTGAACGTTACCGTCCGGGAAAAGGCCGAGAAAATGCAAGGTTGAGTCATTTGCCTTTACGCCGTCAACAATCTCGCACCAAGCCTTGGAAGCGAAAATTTTGCCACTTTCAATAGATTGGGAAACGAGCTTTGCGCCCTGAGCAAATACCTGACCTGAGCCGAGTGCGTTATGTCCTACCTCGGAGTTACCCATATCGTCATCACTTGGAAGACCTACAGCTGTGCCGTGCGCCTTGATGGCTACCGTGGGGTAGTCTCTCATAAGTCTGTCAAGTGTGGGGGTATGTGCCCTTGCGACGGCATTAGCGCCGTTGTCTGCTGCCAGTCCGACACCGTCCATAATAATAGTAAGCAGGGGGCCGTTTACGCCATTAAATTTTTTGGATTTGTTAAGTGTTGCCATTTTAATTTACCTTTCAAGCAATAATACTAGACATCAACATCTTTGATATAAAGGTGTCCGTAATCGGTTATAAATTTCTTTCTTTCCTGAATCGCGTCTCCGAGAAGCACGTCAAACATTTTAGCGGTTGCGTCAGCATCCTCGGGGGTAACGGCTATCAGCCTTCTCGTCTGCGGGCACATAGTAGTACGCCACATCATATCGGGCTCGTTTTCACCAAGTCCCTTTGAACGCTGAATAGTGTATTTCTTGTTGCCGATTTTAGAAAGTATTTCCTTTTTCTCCTGCTCGTTATAAGCAAAATAGGTCTCACCTCCGCTTGTGATTTCAAAGAGAGGCGACTCCGCAATATAAATCTTTCCCTTTTCAATAAGAGTCGGCAGAAGACGGTAGAACATCGTAAGAAGCAGGGTGCGTATCTGGAAGCCGTCCTCGTCCGCATCCGTGCATATTATGATTTTACTCCACTTTAACGCATCGTAATTAAAGGTGGTTATGTCGGATTTTTTCGCGGTTTTAACCTCAACTCCGCATCCTATTACCTTGAGCAGGTCTACAATGATATCTGATGCGAATATCTTATCGTATGAGCTCTTCATACAGTTAAGAGTTTTACCGCGGACCGGAATAATAGCCTGAAACTCCGCGTTTCTGCCGAGCTTACAGCTTGACATAGCAGAGTCGCCCTCTACTATATAGACCTCGCGCAGCTCGGGGTCCTTGGAACGGCAGGTAACAAATTTTTCAACTCTGTTGGATACGTCCATAGTGCCAGAAAGCTTTTTCTTAACGTCGAGCTTTGCCTTTTCCGCTGTTTCCTTCGCTCTCTTATTTATGAGAACTTGATTAACGATGGTATTTGCACTGCTTTGGTTTTCCGTAAGATAAATTTCAAGGTTGGTTTTTATGAACTCCGTGAGTGCCTTTTGGATAAATGCGTTCGTTATCGCCTTTTTGGTCTGATTTTCATAAGAGGTCTGAGTTGAGGATGAGTTAACTATAACCGCTAAGTTCTCCGCGATATCCGCAAAGGAAATTTTAGACTCATTCTTCGTATATTTATTATGTGACTTGATGTATTTATCTATTGAATAGGCAAAGGCATTCTTAACCGCCTTATCGGGTGCGCCGCCGTATTCCAGATATGATGAGTTATGGTAATACTCCGTAAAGCCCTGCTTTGCAAAGCAGAAGGTGATTTCCGCCTTCAGCTTATAATCGGGCATATCCTCTCTGTCTCTTCCCTTCGTTTCCATCGTCCACAGCACGGGCTGTGTAGTATTCGTACCCTCGACAGACTCTGCCATATAATCGGCTACGCCGTTTTCATAATAAAACTCGCTTTTTTCAAATTTGCCGTTTGAGATTTCGTTCTCAAATATGAATTTTATGCCTGCGTTCACGAAGGCCTGACGTCTGAGTATCGCCTCAAAAAATTCTACGGGAATATTTATTTCCTTAAACACCTTAAGGTCGGGACGCCATCTTATGACGGTGCCGCGCTTTTTCTGCGAGGTCTTGGCATCTATATCGCTGACTGTAAGCGTGCCTAAAGTCGGAGGCCAAGCGGTCT
>JAZRNI010000108.1:0-2063 GCA_045648105.1 Eubacteriales bacterium
GAAATATAGAGGGTACCAACGCGCTTTCGGGCGACTGTGACGTCCTCGTTGCCGACGGCTTTGCGGGAAATCAGGTTTTGAAGGTAACCGAGGGTACGGCACGACGTATTATCACGGACATCGTAAAAATCGCGAAAAAGACGGGAAATAGCGAATATATGGCTCTCGTCGGCGAGCTTATGGCAAAATACGACTTCAACTCACTTGGCGGCGGAATAATTCTCGGCGCTAAAAAAACCGTTGTAAAGGCTCACGGTGCGGCTAACGAGACTTCAATAGTGAGCACACTCGGCATAGTACTTAATTTAGCAAAAAACAGAGATGTTTTCAATAATTTGAACACGGAGGTCTAAGATGAAAATTAAGATTATGTGTACGTCTACGGGATGTATAGAATACGCGCCCGAAAGGTACAGAAATTTAGGAATTGACATCATCAGGGTTCACGTCCATTTTGAGGGAAAGGAGTATTTGGAGGGCTTCGATCTTGATCCCGTAGACTTTTACGACAGACTTGAGAAGCTCGAAAACCCCAAGGATAATCTCCCGTATACCTCAATGCCGACGATAGAAGAGATAAAGTCGCATTACGAGCGTGCAATTGATGAAGGCTACGACGAAATTATCGTATTCGCTATCAGCTCCGGGCTCGGCGGTACGTATAACGAGCTTTCGCTTGTTGCAAGAGACTATCAGGATAAAATTAAAATTACCGTCATCGACACTAAGATAACCACCTTCAACGAGGGTATGCTTGCGGTTAAGGCTCGCGAATTTGCGGATAAGGGTATGTCAAGCGAGGATATCTTAAAGGAAATTCGCTGGATGATGAAGCGTCAGGTTTTTATGGGCATCGACGCAAAGCTCGATTACCTTATCTACAACGGACGTCTCAAGGGCGGAAAGGCATTTATGGGTCAATTGCTTAAAATCTGTCCTGTCGTACATTTTAACGAAAAGGGCGAATGTGTAGCACTCGAAAGTGTCAGAACACCGAAGAAAGCAATGGCGCGCACCTGCGAGATACTCAAAGAAATAATAGCTGACAGATCCCCCGAGGATTATATGCTCTGGCACGTTTACACAGGCCCCTCGCAAATCTCCATTCTTAAGGAAATTGAAGTAAAATACGACATTAAAACAAATCACGAGAGTATCATTATGTCCCCCGTAAGCGGAGCGCATAACGGCCCGTGGCTTGCAGGCTACGGATATTTGCCAATCCGCCGTGCGGACGAGCCTCTTGACGATTAAACGGCAGGCTTTTATGTTGAAAATCAGAGAGGTGAAAACCTCTAAGGACGTAAAGGAATTCATAGAGCTTCCCCTAAGGCTCTATGAGGGTGTATTCGGTTTTGTTCCTCCGCTTTACAGTGATGAAAAAAAGCTCATAAAGGCAGGCGGTAAGCCCGACGTTGCCGACAGCATTTTCCTCATTGCCGAAAGAGACGGTAAAACCGTCGGAAGAATACAGGGAATAATACAGCGCGACTATAACAGAATCCACTCTTCAAAAAGAGTTCGATTTACCCGCTTTGATTCAATAAACGACACCGAGGTCTCAAGCGCGCTCTTTAAAGCCGTCGAGGACTGGGGGCGCAGCTTTGGTATGACCGAGCTTTGCGGACCGCTCGGCTACAGCGACCTTGACCGAGAGGGACTGCTTATCTCCGGCTTTGATGAGGACTCCACGTTTGAGGAGCAGTACAATTTTGAGTACTATACGGAGCTTTGCGAGGCGGCAGGTCTCCAAAAAGAGGTGGACTGGCTTGAATTTGAGCTTCGCGCGCCCGAAAAGAAAAACGAAATGCTCTCCCGCGTTGCAGAGCGCGTTCTTTCAATGCATAAGCTGCATATAGCAAAAACTGACGGCATAAGCAAAAAAGCCTATATAAGCAAGTACAGGGATCAGTTTTTTGAATGTATTGACGAGTGCTATTCCAAGCTTTACGGAACTGTTCCGATAAGCCGCGAGATGCAGGACGAGCTTATTTCGCAGTTTATGATGATAGTAAACAAGAAATTTCTCATCTTCATCTGCGACGAAAACGAAAGGGTGGTTG
>JAZRNI010000109.1:0-1958 GCA_045648105.1 Eubacteriales bacterium
TCCGCACCATCGACAAAAAACGCTTAAAAGAAAAAATGGGTCATCTTGACGAGGGGACGATGTCCTCTGTGAACAGCGCAATCGAGGTCAGCCTCGGCTTAACCGAATAATTAAGAAAAAGGCGCAAAAAGGCATTGCCGATATACGGAAGGCGAGCCTCAAGGCGTCTTTTTCCTTTTATCCGGTTTTTTGTCATATTGCATAATGCGAGCGCATAGTTTGTACTATAGACAAAAAGAAAGGATATATATGAAATGAACAGCTATAAACCCGAGGGAGCACTTATTAAAACCGCGCAAAATCAAGAGTACATATCAGGACTCAGAGGGCTTGAAAAAGCGCTGGAAAAGCAGATAATTCTTGAATCGAGCGCAGTTCTGTGCGATCACAATTTTAATTTGCACGTTACGCTTGGCGGCGGTATACGAGGAATTATTGAGCGCACGGAGGCGGAGTATTCCAAAAAGAACACGACTAAGGATATTGCTATTCTGACGCGGGTTGGCAAGCCTGTATGCTTCAAGGTTATGGGATTCAAAAGGAGCGCCGGAGGAGAGACGGTAGCTATGCTTTCAAGACGGCTGGCGCAAAAGGAATGTATGGAAAACTATATTGACAACCTGCGCCGAGGGGATATAATTCCCGCCAGAGTTACACACCTTGAAAGCTTTGGCGCTTTCGTTGATATTGGCTGCGGTATCATTTCCCTTTTATCCATTGATTCGATTTCGGTATCCCGCATCTCACATCCGTCGGCAAGACTTAGCGTTGGCGATAACATTTACACTATAGTAAAAAGCATTGACGAAAACGGAAGAATATACGTATCGGAGCGAGAGCTGCTCGGAAGCTGGGAGGAAAACGCTGCCCTGTTCCGCGAGGGTGAGACCGTGCGCGGAATTGTGAGAAGCGTTGAAAGCTATGGAATATTCGTAGAGCTTAAGCCGAATTTAGCAGGGCTTGCGGAATACCGAGACGACGTGTACGTAGGTCAGAGCGCGGCAGTATACATAAAGAGCATCATTCCCGAGAAAATGAAAATCAAGCTTATAATTATAGACACGCGCAACGACGTTATCGCCACCGAGCCGTTAGAGTATTTTATCGACGCGGAGACGGTGACGCACATTGACTCCTGGGTTTATTCGCCCGAGGGCTCATCACGGGTTATAGAAACAATATTTTAAAGCATTATCGACGGAGCTGCTTCATTTAGGCATAACCGAATAAAAGCAAGAGAGGTATCGTGAAAAAAACACAGTACCTCTTTAGCTGTTCTTTCTATTTATTCAATGGTTATTTACTCGCTCTACATATTCCTATACGCTTATCTTCTCATTGCGAATCAGTCACACTAAAGCTCTGACAGTTGTAATTCAATACCCGCGTGCCACTTCGTTACATCAACCAACCATTTCTCCTTTAAATCAAACAAGCCTTTTTTTACAAAAAACTAACTCCTCGCTTGATTTTTTGACAGACTTGATTTATAATAGTGGTAGAAGGTGTTGGGGGTGATTTTTTTGGTACATATTGGAAACGATTGGGACGAGGCACTAAAGGACGAGTTTCAAAAGGAATATTACCTTGCGTTGCGTGAATTTTTGAAATCCGAATATTCTTCAAGGCATATCTACCCGCCAATGAACGACATATATAACGCACTGAGGTATACGTCTATTGAGAATACCCGCGTGGTTATACTAGGTCAGGACCCATATCACGGCTACGGACAAGCGCACGGACTTTGCTTTTCGGTAAAGCGCGGCACTCCCCTGCCCCCATCCTTAAAAAATATATTCAAGGAGCTTTTTAACGAGTACGGCATCAAGACGCCTGAGTCGGGCGAGCTCTCGGGGCTTGCGAAGCAAGGAGTACTGCTTCTTAATACCACGCTTACGGTAAGAGAAGGCGCACCGCAGAGCCACAAGGGTTACGGTTGGGAAATTCTGACTGAC
>JAZRNI010000110.1:0-5002 GCA_045648105.1 Eubacteriales bacterium
TTCGCTTTCGCTCGCAGAGCAGGTCGATTCAGGCGAGTACGATAAAAACAAGGTCCACCACGAGAGTAGACCTTGTTTTGATGGCACCCGCAACAGGAATCGAACCTGTAACTAACCCTTAGGAGGGGTTTATTATATCCATTTAACTATGCAGGCATATTCAGTTGTGTTTTGATATGGGTTTATTATAAACTTTACCGTCGCATATTAAGCAACGTTATTATTTTAGCATAAGTATTGTGAAAAGTCAAGCGAAGCCATGCGAAAAAAGGAAATATATTTTTCGCACCGTTCAATGAAAAACGCGCAGAATGCCGAAAAAGACAAGCTGCGCGCTGATTCTTATTTTTTTAGTATTTCCTTTAGTAAGTGGAGCATTCCCATTGCCATATGGTAAAATCCGAGATCGTTGGGGTGACAGCCGTCAACCGTGCAAAAATCGGGGTCTACGTACTGGTAGAAGGACTGTCCGTCTATAAAGTGCACGTTTTCATCTCCTGCCGCGATTGCGTTTGCATACGTTTGCATAACGACGGCGCGTTTTTTTAAAAGATACTTCTGATGCCAAACGTCAGGCGCTGTGACAAATACTATCGGCAATGTCGGGTTTTTCTCGCGCATGATTTTATAAAATTTTTCGTGAGTCTGCAGAAGATGCTCAGCCGTGGGCGCGTTGTAGTCGTAGTCCATTACGAAAACACTCATCGGCAGGGAAGCAATGTATTCCGCTATTTCAGCCTCTCCTCTCGCGCTACCCGAAAAGCCAAGATTGATAAAATCAATGCCAAGCTCACGTGAAATTTTTGCCTGGTATGCGTTACCGGGGCGCGACGCCATAGCTCCCTGAGTAATCGACGAGCCGTAGTATACTATAGGCAATGTGTCGCAGTATGGCTCGTATTCTTCAAGAGTAGAGCCCTTGACTATGCCTATCTCAAGCTCCGAAACTGCCGAGTAAAGAGGCATATTTACAATGAATCTGCGCTTTTTTTCCGTTGTATAGCAACACGCTGCCGCATATCCCTCGCTGTAATCGTACGGCGGATAGAAAATACCGCGGAAGCGGTTATCCTCGTATAAGTCAAAGCCTGCAGTCGATTCGGTAGACATATCGCCTTTTTTGGTTATTTCGTGCATTTTTGCTCGGATTGCAATATATTTGGAGTTCGTAGAGAAGCTCACACGTCCGCCCGCGTTGTGCTTTCTGAGATTACAAACGCCAACGTTGCCCGACGCCTTTGCTACGCCTTCCGGCACGCGCGTAAAATAATCATCAGATTCATTCTCGCGGAATACACCGAATATTTTAAAGGGTGCATGCCTGACGTTGTGATATTCCATCTCTACGTCTTTCGGAATTTCGGCAGGCGCAAAATTCTTGTCAATCTCCTCAATTCTCATATTGTTTTCTCCTGTTATTCAAAGCCTCAATTACTTCAGCATAGGTATATAGCGACCCAAGACATATAAGCGCGCGGTTTTCTTTTTTAGCTTTGTCTATTGCGAACTGCAGCGCTTCCTCAACACTCGCTTTAGCCTCCGACGGAACGCCAAGCGACTCTAGTAAACGCGCATACCGACAAGCCTCAAGGGCGCGTGGATTGCTCGGTGTCAGCGTCGTTGCAAATTCCGCTACCGTCGCAAGCTTTTTTGCTATAAATTCATAGTCCTTGTCTTTTAGGACACCCGTGATTATGTGTACCCCCGTGTCAAAATAAGCGCGTATGCTCTCAAGTGCGGCACAGATTCCCTGAGGATTATGCGCTCCGTCAAAAATAATAAGCGGATTTCTGCTTACTATCTCAAATCTCGCAGGCCAACGTGCATTTTTAAGCCCCCTGTAGAGCGCATCGTCGCTGATATTAAGTCCCACGTTGTTGAGCGCGTCAACTGCGTCAATTACTATTGCGGCATTTTTCGGCTGATAAAGTCCGAGCAGGGAAATCTCAACGTCGCGTCTGCCCTTATAGTCAAAGACCGCGCCGTTAAGCGATGCCTCTTTTACAGTTAATTTTGAGTAATCAACACAAGAAAAGCGAACTCCGCACTCACAGGCTCTATTCTCTATCACAGCTCGCGCTTTTTCGTCCTCACCGCCGTAAAGGGTGGGGGCGTGTTTAATTATTCCTGCTTTTTCAGCGGCAATTTCCTCAATCGTATTGCCTAAATACGCTGTGTGGTCGAGCGCAATCCCAGTTATAACCGACAGTATTTGCGTCTGTATAACGTTAGTCGCGTCAAGCCTGCCGCCCATACCGACCTCGAGCACCACGACGTCTGTTTGTTCTTCTTTAAAATACAAAAAAGCAATAGCGGTTATAAGCTCAAACTCAGTAGGCTTGTCATTCATTGACTCTGCAATAGGCTTGACCCGCTCACAAAGCTCCGAGAGCCGCTCGTCACTTATCGGCACGCCGTCAATTTGCATACGCTCGTTAAAGCGCAAAACGTAGGGTGAGGTGTAAAGCCCCGTCTTGTATCCCGCGGAACGCAAAACGCACGATAGCATCGAACAAAACGAGCCCTTGCCGTTAGTTCCGCCAACGTGTATAAATTTCAAATCCTTTTGAGGGTTTCCGATTTTTTCACATAGTTCTTTTATTCTGTCAAGCCCGGGTTTGCAAAAAGTAAAGTCTACCCCGTGTATAAATTTTAGTGCCTCGTCGTAAGTCATCATAGCTCTCTGTCTCTTTTCAGTAAGGGCTTAACCGCATTCAAAAACGCGCGGTTTTTCATAAGTACGTAAATCAAAATATTTTCAAGCACTCCAACGATAAGATAGTTAAGCGCGCGCCATAGCATAAGCACCCACCACTCCATATCGTAGAACATAAGCAGTCCAAAGGTTTTTATTACCACCGAGCATATAAGATGCGCTATAAATACGGTAGCGGTGATTCGCAGCCAATACGGTGCTCGCATCGTTCGGAGCAAAGGATATATCAGTCCTGAAATAATACCGATAAGTCCGCCCGCAACGGTGATAACGGGGTTAATCGTATATCCGACGAGTACGCATCCTATAAGGTCTGAAACAACACCAACTGCAAGACCCGCAAAGGGGCCAAATAGCATACCCGACATTATGATAGGCAGATTCTCAAAGCTGAAGCGCAGTATGTCTCCGCCTCGAATGGCAAGATACTTGCCCGCAACGATGCTGATAGCACAAAACAGTGAAAGCACTACAAGCATGCGTAGACTGTTATTAGCCTTTCTTTCCATAGCTAAACCCCTTTAAGTACAGAGTCCATCTCTTGCATCAAAGGGGGCGTGTAAAGCTTTAGGCGGTAGAACGCCCAATTCTCGCAGCTGCATTTGTTACAGTGGGATGCGAAAAATATACCGCGCCTCGATAAATAAAAAATCGGCTTCGTCCCTGCGACAACTCCCCGTTCGCAGGACACTATACGCATATTTTTCTACTCTGTTTTTGTCGTATAAGTGATTATAACACAGCTTATAGCCCTTAGTCAATACCCTAAAGAAAAAAACAAATAATAAATACTCAAAATCAGTGTATAATTTTTTTAAAAATCACTTGCAAAATTCTACAAGTTGTGATATTACGATGTAGAATAAATTTTAGCACGGAGAATAAAATGACTTATTTGTATCTTGCTATGTCAATGGTTTTTTCTGCGACGATAACCATCGGAGGAAAACTTTATAATAATAAAAACAGAGGGCTTGAAAACGTATCGAAATTTTACAGTATGCTCGTACCTGTTTTTTCGACGCTTGGATGGCTTGTCATTCTACTCTTTGATTTTTCATTTGACGCAAGGGTGCTTCCGTATTCGCTGATGTACGGAAT
Source organism: Eubacteriales bacterium (assembly GCA_045648105.1). Taxonomy (GTDB): domain Bacteria; phylum Bacillota; class Clostridia; order Oscillospirales; family CAG-272; genus UBA1740. The sequence continues at coordinate 3,818 of JAZRNI010000110.1, forward strand.
AACCTACAGTTGCTTTACCATTGGTGTATTCGGCGCGCTTGGAGCAGGCTCTACGTCTCTTACGGCGCTTGTAAAACAGATAGCTCTTGTCGGTGTTTCCGTATGGGGATTTATTTTTTGGGACACACCTTTTACACCTATCAGTTTAGTAGGTATAGTGCTGATAGTTGTTTCTTTAATGCTATGTCTGCTCACAAAAGAAGAAAAAGCAGACTCAGCTAACATATTGAAATGGCTCTTTTTTGCCGCGCTTATAACCTTTGGCAACGCGGGCTGTTCAATAGTGCAAAGATATCAGCAGATGGCATTTGATTATCAACACAAGAATGTGTTTATGTTTTTCGGTGTTTTTTTCTCCTCGATTGTATGCGCGATATTTGCGCTCCGAGAGAAAAAGACAAATTGGGCTATAGCATTTAAAACGTCGTGGTTTGGTCCTGCTCTGTCAGGCTTTAGCAGTGCGATTGCAAATGTTTTCATGCTGCTTATGATAAAAGATGATATGTCTCCCGTAATCATGTATCCCGGCATGGCGGTAGGCGGACTTATGATTACGACATTGATTTCTATATTTTGTTTCCACGAGAAGCTTCGTCCCGTGCAGTGGTGCGGACTTGCGATTGGTGCCGTAGCTCTTGTTCTTCTAAATATTTGATTCAAAGCGTTTAATGTTATAGCTAAAAAGTGCGTTCTCTTTTTGGAGAACGCACTTTCATTTTATAAAGCTTTAATTACTTCTTAAGAGCTGCCTGAGCTGCTGCCAGTCTAGCAATCGGAACTCTGAACGGAGAACACGATACGTAGTCAAGTCCAATCTCGTGGCAGAATTCTACAGATGTAGGATCGCCGCCGTGCTCGCCGCAGATACCAACGTGAAGGTTGGGGTTAGCGGGTCTGCCAAGGCTTACTGCCATGTTCATAAGCTTACCAACACCGGTGGTGTCAAGCTTTGCAAATGGATCATTTTCGAAAATCTTTGCATCGTAGTAAGCATCGAGGAACTTGCCTGCGTCGTCGCGAGAGAAGCCGTAGGTCATCTGAGTAAGGTCGTTAGTACCGAAGCAGAAGAAGTCAGCGTTTCTTGCGATATCGTCAGCGGTGAGACAAGCTCTGGGAATCTCGATCATAGTACCAACCTCGTACTTAAGGCTGACGCCTGCTTTTGCAATCTCAGCGTCTGCTGTC
>JAZRNI010000111.1:0-2941 GCA_045648105.1 Eubacteriales bacterium
GCATATACAACGCGATGCCCAGAGAGGGTGTCGTAGCGCTCGTTGAATTTATGAAAAAATTTGAAAAGGAGCACGCATAAGAGCCATGAAAGCATATTGTCTTAATAATATTTCCAAGCTTGCACTTGACAGCTTAAAAGCCCCCGACTGTACGGTAGAAAACGTAAACGATGCTGACAGCATCCTCGTTCGCTCCTACGCTATGGCGGACTACGAGCTTCCCAAGAGCGTTCTTGCAGTAGCGAGAGCGGGCGCGGGTGTAAATAACATTCCGCTTGAAAAATACGCAAAAGAGGGCGTCGTAGTATTTAATACTCCCGGCGCAAACGCAAACGCGGTAAAGGAGCTTGTTCTTTGCGGACTTCTGCTCTCCTGCCGTGATATTATCGGCGGTAACGAATGGGTGCGCGAGAACTCCGAGGACGAGTCAATTGCGAAAAGCGCAGAAAAGGCTAAGGCTAAATTCGCAGGAAACGAGATTAAGGGCAAGACTATTGCCGTTGTTGGACTCGGCGTTATCGGCGCCATGGTTGCAAACGCCTGTGTTGACCTCGGCATGAAGGTCGTAGGCTACGACCCCTACCTTTCAGTACAGAACGCGATGAAGCTTTCAAAGCAGGTAAATTACGTGCTTAAGCTTGAAGATGCGGTTGCCGATGCGGATTTCGTTTCAATTCACGTGCCCCTTACGGACAGCACGAAATATATGTTCTCAAAAGAGCTGTTTGCTTGTATGAAAAACGGAGTTACTCTTGTTAACTTCGCAAGAGACACACTCGTAAACGACGACGACCTGCTTGTCGCTATGGAAAGCGGAAAGGTAAAGAAATACGTTACAGACTTTGCTAACGCGAAGGTTGTAAAGCTGAACAACACTATCTGCCTTCCCCACCTTGGCGCGTCAACGGACGAGGCAGAGGACAACTGTGCGATTATGGCAGTATCCGAGCTCAAGGACTATATAGAAAACGGAAATATAACGAACTCCGTTAACTATCCGACGGTCAATGCGGGTCTTAAGACTACCAATTACAGAATGTGCATAAACCATCTTAACATTCCCGGACTTATCGCTCAGATTTCGTCTATAATTTCACAGCACGGCGGAAATATCGTGACTATGGTAAGCCAGTCCAAAAAGGACTACGCCTATACTGTGATGGACGTTGAGACAGCAGTTGACCTGTCTGATATCACCAAAATCGACGGCGTTCTCAGGGTGAGGGTTATATAAATGAAGCTTGGTATGCCGCAGCTCTACGAATTTGATAGAGTTGAGGATAACTTGATTTTGGCTCGTGAGCTGGGACTTGATTTTGTTGAGCTTAATCTGAATTTCGGCTATTGCCGACGTGAAATGGAGGAGGGTAAGCTCGCAGAGCTTTTGCGCAGATACAATCTTGAAGCCACCCTGCACTTTTACGATGAGGGCGACCTTGCGACCTATGACGAAGTAGCAAGCGCATACCTTTCCCTCTTTGAAAAGTATGCCGAGCTTGGTCGCGGATACGTAAAGGTAATGAACGTGCACATAATCAGCGGACCTGTCGTAACGATAAGCGGAATAAAGAACTATATTTATGAAAAAGAGTTCGATGAGTATTCGGAGCGTCTTATAAAGAACCTGAAAAGGGCTGATGAAATCTGTCGGAAAAACGGAATACAGCTGGTGCTTGAAAACACCGATTATCTTGCAAAATTCGTCAAAAAGACATATAAAATTTTGGCAGAAAACAACTTCAAGCTCAATTACGACATCGGTCACGACCGTGTCAGCGGAGATTTTCTCTTAAAAGAGGTAATACCGGAGTACAATCTTGCGTTTTCGGAATTGCACGTGCACGACAGCGATGGGCAAAAGTGTCATCTTGCCATAGGCGAGGGCGACTGCAATCTTATGGATTACAAAAAATTTATGACCGACGCATACGTTCTGCTTGAGGTCAAGCAGAAATCCGACCTGCTTGTCTCCGTACCGCGTTTCAGAGAAATAATCCTGTAAATAAAAAGAGGTGAACGGCTGCGACTTGTGCAAAGTACAGTCAGTCACTTCTTTTTTCTTTTATCATTTCCGTATGACTCGCGCATTTTACGAGTGATTTTAAAATACTGCTTAATTCGACGAAAGTCCTAAAAATATTTTGTTGACTTTTTATAAGTTTAGTGGTATAATATTCTTTGGTGATGTTTTTTTATTTGGCAAAATATTAGGAGATAGAACGCTGTGAGTAGTTACACCAACAGTAAAACGATAGTAATAATTCCCGCATATGAACCGCCTCACGCGCTTATAGATTACGTAAACGCGCTCCTTTCTCGCGGTATGGGTGGCATTGTGGTCGTAAACGACGGCAGCGGCCCTGCTTATGCCGATATTTACGAGCATATATCAACAATAGACAAATGCACGGTGCTCGACTACTGCAAGAATATGGGCAAGGGCTATGCGTTAAAGTATGCGTTTCAATATTGCAAGGATTCCTTCGACGAGTCGTACGTTTTCGTTACTGCCGACTGTGACGGTCAGCACCTTGAAGCTGACGTTGCCGCCTGTGCCGAAAAGGCGTATGAGCACAACGGTAAGCTTATCCTCGGCGCGCGCAACTTCTATTTAGAGCACGTTCCGCAGCGCAGCCGCTCGGGAAATATTTTCACGCGCCGTATGTTCAAGATGCTCTACGGCATTTCCCTGTCAGATACGCAAACGGGTCTTCGCGCATTCTCATATTCCCTGCTCGATGCGCTCTTAAAAATAAAGGGCGACAGATTTGAGTACGAGATGAATATGCTTATCGTGCTTCACAAAAACCGTACGGATATTTTAGAGGTACCTATCGAGACCGTTTACAACGGCAAGAGCGACGACGTAGAAAAGGTCTCTCATTTCAGAACTCTGCAAGACAGCGCGAGAGTAATGTCGACTCTCTTTTCAAACCTCGGC
>JAZRNI010000112.1:0-20593 GCA_045648105.1 Eubacteriales bacterium
GTACCCCATTTTACCCTCGTAAAGAAGACGAAGGCAAATACCCATGGCAACGCTTGAGGAAAAGCCTGAAATCTCGTTCTTAAGCATTTCGACTCCCGTGCTCTCGCTTGACTCGTAATATATTTCATATTCCGTAATTCCAAGTGAGGCGCACTCTTTTTCTATTATTCCTTTAACAAGAGAAAAGCTCATATTATCTGCCTCCTACTGTGATATTTTTAACACGGATAAGGGGTTGACCTACGTCTGTGGGCACGCTGCCGCTTGAGCTGCCGCACATACCCTGTCCCGTCTGCATATCGGTACCGACCATATCGATATCGTTTAAAATCTGTGAGCCCGTGCCGACCAGAGACGCGCCGCGCACCGCCTCGCAAATCTTACCGTTTCTGATTATATATCCCTCGTTTACGGCAAAGTTGAACGCGCCGGTCAGTGGGTTTACAGATCCGCCGCCCATGCTTTTTGCGTAAAGTCCGTATTCGATAGATGCAATAATGTCCTCGTTTTTATCATTACCGGGAGCAATGTAAGTGTTTGTCATACGCGAGGTGGGCTCGTAGAGATAGCTTTCACGGCGGCTGTTGCCCGTCATAGGCAAGCCAAGCCTGCGGGAGCCAAGTCTGTCAATCATATAGCTTTTAAGTATGCCGTTTTCGATTAAGACGTTCTTTTGCGTAGGGTTGCCCTCATCGTCTATGTTCACGCTTCCCCAAGCCGAGGTAATAGTACCGTCGTCTATGGCGGTAATCTTCTCGTTAGCGATTTTCTGACCGAGCTTGCCGCACATTTGCGACATACCGATACCGACGCTTGTAGCCTCGAGCGAGTGACCGCACGCCTCGTGGAAAATAACGCCGCCGAAGCCGTTTTCGATGGCTACGGGCATAGAGCCTGCTTTAATGTAGGTGGCGGTGAGGTTTGTAATTGCCTGCTGCGCCGCCTCGATTCCGCAATCCTTGGGATTATAGAGCTCAAAAAGCTCAAGACCCATACCCCTGCCGTGTCTTGAAGCTCCCGATTGATTTTCACCTGCCGCGCTTGCGGTAACATCGACGTTAAGGCGTGTTCTGATATGGCGGTCCTGTGTATACAAGCCCTCGGTATTTGCGACGAGTATGGAGTGGTCAACGGTGTTGAGGGTTCCCAGCACCTGACTTACTCTTTCGTCATAATTCTTTGCCGCAAGGCAGGCCTCGCGCAGAGCATCGCACTTATATTTAAGGTCCGCAGTTGTGGGAGATATAACGACGGGGTGGATATTTGGAAAAATACGTTCGGTAAGGCGAAAACTCGGGGTATTGCCTATATCACCGACAGCAAGAGCCACTGTGCGCGCACATTTTATAAGTCCCTCTCGGCTTATGTCCGAGGTTGAGGCGTAGACCGTGCGAGTGCCTACGAAGGCGCGTATACCTACGCCCGATACGGTATTATCGGTTATGGCGTCAATTACACCGCCGAGAAGTCTTATATTTCCGTTCGCGGTTCTTTCGCAGTATAGCTCGGCAAAATCCGCGCCGCTTGACGCAGCTATACCGAGCACCTCTTCTACTAATCTTTTGTCTAACATATTACCTCCGAAAAGCTTTATATTCAAACTAAGTACATTATATAATAATTTGGTTGATATTTCAATGTTTTTTTACAATTTAGAGAATGATTTTTCATTGACATTCGTCTTATTTTAGTGTATAATCAATTAACACTTTTGAATTTGGAGATTTGCACACTATGAGAGAAAAGGTTGATGCACGTGTTATAAGAACGAAGGAAAAGCTCGTTTCTTCGTTTATGGACCTTATAGGCAAGGATAAATTTGAGAATATCACGGTAAATGACATCTGCGAACACGCCAACGTCAAGCGCGCTACCTTCTACAAGCACTATACGGACAAGTACGATTTTTTCAAGTACGTGGTAGTGACCCTGCGCGATAGCTTTGACGAGAAGTGGAATAAGAGAGATGCCCAAGACCTGAGTGACTATTTTTCGGGGTATGCGTTTTCGCTCATTGACTTTTTCGACTCACACGACGACGTGATAAGCAAGCTGTGTCAAAGCACGGTATCATCAACTATGTTTTCGATAGCATTAAGTCAAAATCTGACCGACACGAAGCTGAAGCTTGAAGCGGTAGGCACAAAGGCGCAGGGCTCTGCCCATTCGGTAAACGTATTTTCATCTATGCTTGTGGGCGGTGTGTTTCACACTCTTATAAACTGGGTACAAAGCGGAAAAAGCATGCCTAAGGAAGAATTAAAGAGCGAGCTTGAAGCTATTATTGAAAAAATGAACAAATAAAATAAAGCGGCACAGAGTCTCCGTGTTGAAGGCGGAAGGCTCGGTGCCTGCTTTTTATTTATTTGAGTCTACGTAAGGGAGATACGCCTTAAGATAGTCTATTCCCGAGAAAATCGTGGAAAATGCCATAACGACCATAGCGACGTAGCTTAAAATATTATTGTCCTTGAAAAACGGAATAAGGGGCTCGACAAGCATAATTACGGTGCCTACCATCTGGCTTACCGTTTTGATTTTACCAAATAGGCTTGCCGCAACGACTATACCGCTCTTACCGGCAACCACGAGTCTGAGGCTTGTAACACCGAGCTCGCGCAGAAGTATTACTATAACCACCCAGACGAAAACGAGCGCCAAGGCAGCTTTGCCTGTAAGGAGCATCCATACGAGGATAGCTATTTGCGAGGAGATGACCATAAATTTATCCGCAAGGGGGTCTATGAATTTACCAAAATCCGTGATAAGATTGTATTTTCTCGCTATTTTGCCGTCAAGCATATCGGTAAGGCCTGTCAGAATATAGACGAGCGTGGGAACGATAGCGCCCCAGATAGGAATATCTCTCATAAAGAGCAAGGTAAGCACGAATACGGGGACCAAAAGCACTCTTATAATAGAAAGCGTATTCGGTAGGTTTAATTTTTTCATTTTAGTCTATCCTCTCACCGACAAGGTCGTAGTCAAGAGCCTCGTTGACTCTTACCTTGACAATGTCGCCTTTGTTGATTTTTTCCTTTGAGGTGAAGTACAGTCTTCCGTCGATGTCGGGTGCGTCCTGATAGGTGCGTCCGTAATAGACCTCGCCTACCGCGTCAAAGCCCTCGCACAGGCAATCGTAAACCTTACCGATTTTCATTCGGTTCAGCTCCTCGGTTACGGTGAGCTGGGTCTGCATTATTACATCGAATCTGTCCTGCTTTGTCTGCTCGTCTATCTGACAGTCAAACTCGCTTGACGGCGTGCCCTCCTCGGGTGAATACGTAAAGGCTCCGAAGCGGTCGAATTTTGCTTCCTTTATATACTCGCAAAGCTCCTCGAAATCCTCATCGCTCTCGCCCGGGAAGCCTACCATAGCGGTAGTACGCAGAACTATACCCGGAACTCTGTTTCGAAGCTTGTTAACCGTTTCGCATATAAGTTTTTTATCGCCGTGGCGGTTCATTAGAGAGAGGATTTTATTTGAGATGTGCTGGATTGGGATATCCATATATTTAAGCAAGCGAGGATTTGTTCGAAGCTCCTCTATAAGCTCGTCGGTAATTTTGTCGGGATAGCAATACAGCAGTCTTATCCATGGGATATTCGTGCTTTCGGTAATCCGGCGCACAAGGTCGCTAAGGGCGTACTTGCCGTAGAGGTCAAGACCGTATCGAGATGTATCCTGAGCTATAAGGTTGAGCTCCTTGACGCCAAGCGCCTCCAAATCCTTCGCCTCTTTTACTATGTCCTCAATCGGTCTGCTGCGCATCCTTCCGCGGATTGACGGAATGGCGCAATATGTACAGCGGTTATCACAGCCCTCGGCAATTTTCAGATAAGCGGTATAGTCCTCGGTGGTAAGTATGCGCTCACCGCCAAGCTCGCTTTGCTCTTTGTCTTTGAACGAGGTGTATTTTTCGCCGCGCATAACAGCACGGCATGCTTCATCTATATCGCAGATGCTGCCGACGCCGAGTATTGCGTCAAGCTCGGGCAGCTCCTTCATAACCTCATCGCGATAGCGCTCGACAAGGCACCCCGTGGCAATTATATGACGGCATTTGCCCCATTTTTTAAGCTCTGCCACGTCAAGTATATTAGCTATTGACTCCTGCTTTGCGCTCTCTATAAAGCCGCAGGTGTTAACTATAATTATTTCTGCCTCGCTCTCCTCGGGGGTGATTTCAAAGCCCGCATCGTAGAGACGGCGAAGCATAAGCTCGGTATCTACAAGGTTCTTTGAGCAGCCGAGAGATACAAATCCTATTTTCGTCATTTTTCGTACCTTTATTTCAGAAATGTTTTAAATCTGGGACGCAGAGCGCGCATATAATATCTTATTAGCACGGTCATAAATATATCGTACAAAATAAATGCCGCGTTCAGCAAAAGATATATTCCAACCTTTATCCAAGGGGTATCTACACTGAAGAAGGGGACACCCGTGATAAATTTCACAAGGAAAATAAGGATAATTATCACGGCATTTGCAAAAAGAAGCTTAAGCGGCCACCAAAAGGGACGGCGGCTTTTTTCTATATATCCCTTTACGATTGGGTATATGCCGAAAACCACAAGATATTCTGCCCATATCACGCTTGAAGGAAAGAAAAGAAAGGTTAACAGCGAGGTGCAAAGCCATACGAGAACGGTGTACGGTGAGCCAATCTCAATATACACGAAGGCTACAAAGAGAGAGGCAATGGCGCACACTGATAAATCAAAAAGCTCGAATACCGCGCCGAGAGTCATCATAACTACACCGAGCGCAGTTACGATTGCAGAAAGCGTGATTTTTTTGGTTGGCCTCATATGCAACGTATCAGGTCGCCGCCAAGGCATTCGCAAAGGCAGTCCATACACAAAAGATTCGTACAGCAGTTGCAGGCATCGTCAGTTGCCGTGCGTCTTCCGCCGTAGGTATAGTAATAGTCTGAGCCGTATCTGCCTGCGGTGGTATTGAACATTTCCTTTGCTCTCTGGTACTCCATGTTTGATGGGTCCATATTGCAGGCTATTTCAAGCTCACGCATAGCGTCATTAGGGCGGTTTCTTTGCATAAGAATAACGCTGTTAAGATAGTGCCACTCCGCAGTTCTGTCCGTCTCGTAGATTGTAAAGAGCTGCTTTTCCGCCTCGGCAAATCTTTTAGCGGCGATGGCGCGTCTGATTTCGGCATATACACCGCTGCCGGAGCCGGAATAAGCGTTGTAGCTATAACCGTTTTTCTTATTTGCGCGCATTTTCTGAATTTCGTCGTATGCCAAATTTATCTCTTGCATTTTTTCCTCTGCAAGCTCCTTGAGGGGATTATCATCCTGATAATTGTCGGGATGATATTTTCTTGCAAGCTCACGGTAGGCGTTTTTAACCTGCTCGTCAGTTGCATCCGGGCTTACGCCAAGTATTACGTATGGGTCTTTCATATTATTCTCCTAAAAATTCTATCCTTTTGGGTAATCCGACATAGATAAGATTTCTAATGATATTTTCTATGGTTTTTCTGCTTTTGAAGGGAAGCAAATTAACGGCGTTTTCCATCATTTTACATTCTAAAATCAAGGCGGTTTTTATGCTTTTTTTATTTTCGCCCGTAAGTTGGGCACCGTCGTAAAGTAAAACGTATGGGTTGTATTTTCCGCTTTTGAGGTCGGAGTCATAATCCTCTGCCGCGTCGGCAGAATAGATAAATCGTCCGAGATGATATCCGAACTCGTAGCAGACAAGTCTGTCATTATCCGAAAGTCCGCTTGCGAACAGCTCGCCGAGAAGCTCACCGAAGATGCTTGCGGGCTCGTCTATGCTTTTAGTATTTGCCTTTTCAAGCTCGGTTATTTTGGCAAGCTTTGACGAGACCGTCTGCCCTATATCGGCAAGCCGGGCCTTTTTACTGGCGCGGCGGTAGATTGGCTTTGCGGCTCCCGCCGCCATTTTCTTAAGAGCGCCCTCGTCGCTTATATCGTCGAGCAATTTGTGATAGGTAAGGATGGCAAAGGCACGCGCGGTGTACTCGAGCGCTGAATTCAGCGAGAGCATAGGGCGCTTTTTCAGCGGATGAGCTATGCATCTTTGGCTCTTTGCACAAATTTCACTGTCGGGAACAAAGAGCATACGCACCAGCGCCAAAATAACGCTGTCGTAGCTTAAGCCGACGTTCGATAGCGCGCCCGTGTATTTTTTCATAGCACGGCATACACCGCAATAGGTAGCCTTATAGAACTCGCAGTCCTTTACAAGAAGCTCGGGGGTGTATGGCTTTACGTATCCAAACATATAACGTTCCTTTTATATTCTTTTAGTGCTTTTTTTAGTGCTTTACACCGTCAGCTACACGCAGGGCTTGTTTTTACGATAATCCTTTCCTTGTTAAAGAGATACGGTGCTTTTGCACGTCAACATCCTTAACGCGGACCTCGATGACGTCACCTACGGAGAAAAGCTCCGAGGGATGCTTGATGTATTTATCGCTCATAGCGCTTATGTGAAGAAGTCCGTCATGGTGCACGCCTATATCAACAAAGCAACCGAAATCAACTACGTTGCGGACTGTGCCTTTAAGAAGCATATCGGGCTTAAGGTCTGTAATTTCAAGAACCTCGGTGGAAAGAACGGGTGCGGGTGCATCGTCGCGGATGTCTCTGCCAGGCTTTTCAAGCTCCTTTATAATATCGTCAAGGGTGGGCTCACCGCAGCCCAGCTCACGAGCGAGCTTTGCAAGTCCGTACTGAGTTACCTTGTAACGAAGAAGGGCGAGGTTATTGCTTCTCACGTCCTCGCTCGTAAAGCCAAATCTGTGGAGAAGGTCGTCGGCAATAGCATAAGACTCGGGGTGAACACCCGTTGAATCAAATACCTCTTTAGCTCCGGGGATGCGTAAGAAGCCCGCGCACTGTGTGAATGCCTTATCACCGATTTTCGGCACCTTCTTTATCTGGGCACGGCTCTTAAATTCGCCGTTTTCCTCTCTGTATTTTACGATATTCTTAGCGGCGGTTGCGTTGATACCCGATACGTAGGAGAGGAGCGCATAGGATGCGGTATTGATATCTACGCCGACACCGTTAACGCAATCCTCGACAACACCGCCGAGCGCATCGGTAAGACGAGCCTGCTTCATATCGTGCTGATACTGACCGACTCCGATAGCCTTGGGCTCAATTTTAACAAGCTCTGCAAGGGGGTCCTGGATTCTTCTTGCGATAGAGATAGCGCCTCTTTGCATTTCGTTATATTCGGGGAGCTCCTCAGTTGCGAGCTTTGATGCGGAGTAAACGGAAGCGCCTGCCTCATTGACTATTGCGTACTGAACACCCTTACGGCAGGCAGGGTCGCGAAGGACCGCATCGGCAATAAATCTCTCACTCTCTCTCGAGGCTGTACCGTTACCGATGGATATGATGTCTACGTTATACTTATTTATGAGATTTAAAACGATTTTCTTGGATTTTTCAACGTCCTCACGGGGCTTTACGGGATAAATTACGCCCGTGTCAAGCACCTTACCCGTCTTATCGACGACGGCAAGCTTACAGCCGTGCGCGTAGCCGGGGTCATAGCCAAGGACGGTTTTACCCTTGAGAGGGGATACGAGAAGAAGATTACGAAGGTTCTCGGCAAATACCTTAAGCGCACCCTCGCACGCATCGTCAAACAGAGACGTTCTTACTTCCCTCTCGATTGCAGGGAAAAGCAGGCGGTCGTATGCGTCCTGAAGCGTTGCCATAAGGTAAGGAAGCGCCGGTGAGTTTTTATTCGTCACCGTCTTGGCAACGAGCTGTGCAACACCGTCCTCAACGGGCAGAGTTACGCTGACCTTAAGGAAGTCCTCCTTCTCACCTCTGTTGATAGCGAGAATTCTGTGACCCTTCAGCTTCTTGATAGGCTCGGAAAAATCGTAGTAGTTTTCATAAACCGAGCTCTCCTCTGTGGTGCCTTTAGTGGTAATAGAGCCGTATCTTACCGTGTATTCACGGAGCATTTTTCTGATTTCGGCATCGTTGGAAACGTCCTCAGCGATAATATCGGATGCGCCCTGCAGAGCTACCGCAGCATCCGGGACCTCCTTGCCCTCCTCTGCTGAAATGAACTGCTCGGCATAAACATCGATGGCGGGGTCGTATGAGTCTCTTTGCTCAAGAATATACTGAGCGAGAGGCTCAAGTCCCTTAGCTCTTGCGATAGACGCTCTGGTCGTTCTCTTGGGCTTGTAGGGACGGTATATATCTTCAAGCTCGACGAGTGTTTTTGCATTGTTGAGTGCAAGAGTGATTTCGGGGGTGAGCTTTTCCTGTGCCTCGATAAGAGAGGAAATTTCCGCTCTGCGCTCGTCCATCTTACGAAGGTACTGAAGCCTGTCGTTAAGGTCACGAAGCGTAGCGTCATCAAGACCGCCCGTAACCTCTTTACGGTAACGGGATATGAACGGAATGGTGTTGCCCTCGTCAATCAAGTCAACGGTATTTTTCACCTGCTCTTCTTTAATACCGAACTCGCCGGCCAAAGTTTTTAAAATGTCCATTTTGTGCTCCTTATTTTATTTTCTAACTTTAATAATATTCTTCAAGTATTGAAATTTCCTCATCCGTAAGGAAGCGGTATTCGCCCCTTTTGAGCTTGCTGTCAAGCTTTATTTTTGCAAAGCGGGTGCGTTCAAGAAATACTATGCGGTTATCCATAGCACCGAGCATCCTCTTGATTTGATGGTATTTACCCTCAGTGAGAGTGATGAAGCCGCTTTTCCTATCGCTTGAAAGAGAGAGAGCGGCGCTCTTGCACTCGTAGCCGTCTGAGAGAGTGATACCCTTTTCAAAAAGCTCCTCCGCACCGTCCTTTAACGGCACCTTCGCCTCGAAGTAATACTCCTTCTCGCAATGACGCTTAGGGGAGAGGAGAGTGTGGGCGAGCTTACCGTTATTGGTAAGAATCATAAGACCCACGGTATCCCTATCAAGCCGTCCGACGGGAAACAGCTCCTTTTTTCTAAGCTCGGGCGAAAGAAGCTCGGTTACGACCGGAAGCCTTGAATCCTCCGTCGCGCTGACGTATCCCTCGGGCTTATTGAGCATAACGTAGATAAACCTGCTGTAACAGAGCCTTTTGCCGAGAAGATATACCTCTGCGCTGCTTTCGTCTACGTGACGCGACACGTCCTTTACCGTCTCTCCGTTAACCGAAACAGCGCCGGATCTTGCAAGTCTTGCGACCTCCTTGCGCGATGCGCTCGTACAGGAAGAGATGTATTTATCAAGCCGCAAGGGTGCTCACCGTCCTTCAAAATGCAAAAATTATGTTCATATTATTTTATCATAAAGTATCTTATTTGTAAAGGGCAATTATAAATATTTACAAAATATTGTAAGTTCTATAAAAAAGCGCCTTGCGATTACCGTTTTAAAAGGGCGCAAGGCGGAAAATATATTAAGTCTTTTCAGTTAACTGCTTTTTTTGATACTGAAGCATATAGAGGTCGTAATATCTGCCACGCTTTTCAAGAAGCTCAAAATGATTGCCCTGCTCTATAATTTCGCCGTGAGAGAGGACTATTATATTATCGGCGTGCTGAATTGTGGAAAGCCTGTGCGCCACTATAAGCATCGTGCCGATGTTCATCATTTTTTCAAGTGAGTCCTGAATAAGCACCTCAGTCTCCGTATCTATGTTTGCGGTAGCCTCGTCAAGTATCATAACAGCGGGCTTGTGAATTATCGTTCTCGCAAAGGACAGAAGCTGGCGCTGCCCTGCGGAGAAGTTGTTACCCCTCTCACGCACCGGCTCGTCAAGACCGTCCTTGAGCTTGTCGATAAAGTGGTTTGCGTTTACGTAGTCACAGACGCGGCGCACCTCGTCATCGCTAACGTTTTCAAGTCCAAGCAAAATGTTGGAGCGAATTGTTCCCGAAAACAGGAACACGTCCTGAAGCATTTGACCGAAATGAGACCTGAGAGATGAAATTTTGATTTTTCGGATATTTATTCCGTCGATGAGAATTTCACCCTTCTGGATATCGTAGTTACGGCAGATGAGCGAGAGTATGGTGCTCTTGCCCGAGCCTGTTGAGCCTACGAAGGCAACGGTCTCGTTTGCGTTGACCTTGAAGGATACGTCCTTAAGCACCCACTCACCCTCGTTATAGTAGAACCATACGTTTTTGAACTCGATTTCTCCCTTGATATTCTCAAGCTCTATTGCATCCTCGCTATCGACGACTACGGGCTTCATATCGTAGATAGTAAAGATTTTCTCTGCCGAGGCAAGGGCGGACTGGAGTCTGTTAAACTGCTCCGCAAGCGTCTGAATGGGGTTGTAGAATTTATTGATATAGAGATAGAAGGTTACGAGAGTACCTGCGTCAATTATCTGCCCAAGCATACTAACGCTTCCTATAGCGCCCTTGGCGCCAAGGAAGAAGAGGACCATAATCGAGGTGACGTAGAGCATATACACGCAGGGACGGAATATTGCGAAAACGAATATTTCCTTGCGCTTGGCAACACCGAGCGCCGTGTTCTTTTTGGAAAACTCCTCGCCCTTGCGCTCTTCCCTATTGAAAATCTGGATAATTTTCATACCCGAAAGATTTTCGGAAAGGAAAATATTGATGTCGGTTGTGCCGTCCTTTACTCTCCTGTAGGCACGGCGCGAGAATTTGCGGAAGATTACGGTGAAAATTACGATAAACGGAACGAAGCACAGCACCATAAGAGTCAATGCGTAGTTTACGCACAGCATAGCGATAAGAACGCCAAAAACCATAAAGGTATTTCGGGCAAGTCCGACTATGATATTCGTAAAGAGCATTGAAATTGCGTTGGTATCGTTCGTAACGCGGGTTACGAGCGTGCCGACGGGTATATGGTGAAGCTGCTCGTGCGAAAGGCTCTCGATATGCGAGAAGATATCCTGCCTGAGGTTTGATAGAATACGCTGGCCTGTCTTTTGCAAAATGATTGCCTGAAGGTACTGACATACGAGGGAAACTACCAAAATCGTGGCGTAAAACGCGACACGCCCCAGCACTTGGGACATTTTAAAGTCTGTTTCTAACAGGTCGGTGATGTTTCCCATAACGAGGGGGGATATTATGTCGTAGCTTATTGCGAAGAGCATAATAAAGCCCACGAGAACGAAGTTCCAGGTATAGGGACGCGCGTACCGCAAGAGGCGCTTTACAATTTCCGAATCCTTTATATGTCTGTCAAAGCCTATGGCAATTTTCTTATCCTTCATCGTTATATATCCGACAAGGAAAAGAGAGGTAAGAACGCCGATAATTGCGCCGAGTATTACTATCGGATAGTAGCTGTTATAAAAATCTGCAAGCTTTTCTAACATCTTACGCGCCCTCCTCTTCGTCAAGCCTTTGAAGCTCAACCATCGTTCTGTAAGCCGGGCATTTTTCCAAAATCTCCTCGTGCTTGCCGACCGCAAGAATCTTACCGTCGTCAACGAAGATGATTTTATCCATTTTTTCGATGGTAGACACTCTGTGGGCTATAAGGATGGTGGTTTTGCCCGCTCTCGTTTTACGCAGATTTTCGATAATAACCTTTTCGGTATTGGTATCAACCGCGCTTACGGAATCGTCAAGAATAAGGATTGAGGCGTCCTTTATAAGGGCACGGGCTATGGAAATTCTCTGCTTCTGACCGCCTGATACGGTTACACCGCGCTCGCCCAGCATAGTAGCGTAGCCGTCCTTGAAGCCGATAATATCGTTATGTACGTCGGAAAGGCTCGCGTAGCTTTCTATATCCGCGGCATCCTTGCCGTCAGAGGCAAAGCTTATGTTGTTGCCTATTGTATCGCTGAAGAGGAAGTTATCCTGAGGAACGTAGGCGCAAAAACGGCGAACTGTATTTATCGGTATGCGATTTACGTCGTGTCCGTCGACAAAAAGAGTGCCGTCGGGTACGTTGTAGGTTCGCAGAATCAGGTCTACTATCGTGGTTTTGCCGGAGCCGGTCTTGCCTATGATACCTACGTTTTCACCCTTGTTTATTTTGAAAGATACATCTGAGAGCACGTCGTATTCTCCGCCCGGATAGCGGAAGGTCAAATCTCTGAATTCAATATCGCCGCCTATATAATCAACGCCCTCTACGCCGGCTGCGTCGACGACGTCCTGCTTTGCATCGAGAAGCTCGTTTATGCGCTTCAAGGACGCCTTACCGCGCGATGACATTTCAATCAGGTTTGAAATTGCCATAACGGGCCAGATAATTGACGTAAAATAGCCGATGAACTCAAAGAGGTCGCCTGCTCGGAATACGTCGGTATACACGAGATATCCGCCGTAGCCAAGTATAATACAGGTCACGGATTCAACGAAAAGAGTTACGAAAATATGCATAAGCGTAGAGGTTTTCGTAAAGCTCACGTTTGCGTTTTCATTGTCACGGTTAAGCTTTTTGAAGTTCCACAGCTCTTTTCCTTCCTTGACGAACGCCTTGATAACGGCAATGCCCGAAAAGCTTTCCTGAGAGAAGTCCGAAAGAGATGAGAACGCTGCCTGACGAGTCTCCCATTTCTGCATCATATATTTACCGATAAGCGTAGCGACTATAAAGAGGAACACCATCGGAATCAGCGATAAAAGGGTTAAAATCGGGTTCATCATACCCATTTTTCCAACCGCTATTACGCCGAGGAAAAGTGCGTCCGCAAGCATAAGAACACCGTCGCCGAAGCACTCGTTGATAGTATCGAGGTCGTTTGTGAACAGAGACATCATATTGCCGACCTTGTTTTCCTGATAGTACTGCTGAGACAGAGTTTTACAATGCTCGAACATACGGCCTCTCAGGTCGGTTTCAACCTTTATAGCGGAGCCGAAGAAGCATACGCGCCATAAAAATCTGCCCACGATGAGCGCGAGTATAATCAAAATCATAGGAGCACATATGTGGTCGAGGACGAACTGCATATCAAAGCTCGTCAAAACGCCGTTATACGTAACCTCGCCCTCCTGTATTCCCGTAAGGACGAGATTGTAAAGCTCCGGAATTTTCAACTGAAAATAATCGACCATCAGAAGCGAGGCTATTCCGAGAAGAAGTATCGGAAGATGCTTGAGATAGTAACGATTTATGTATTTACCGAATATCAATGTTTTTTCCTTTCCAAAGTCATAAATAAGAAGAAAGCCACAAGGATTTCCCGGTGGCTTTAAAGGCGCACGGAGCGCCGTACGCCTTTGCCATATTTAGCTTTACTTCTGCACAAGATGAACAGCAAACCCGCATATTTCATCCTTGAAGTATACGAATTTAGGCTTGCCGCTCTTATCGTCGTAGGTAACAGTGCTCTCGTCGAACTCAAAGCCCATACGCTTAAAGTACGCAATAGCCCTGTCTACGAAGTTTGTTTTAATGCCGATGTGTCCGCATCTGCCGGGGCCCTTGGAGTGCATAAACTCAAAGGCATCGCCTGCGAAGCTGGACTTTGAGGTCTCGCGCACGGCAAGTCCGAACATAAGGGAGAAAAGACGTGCTCCGCGCTCGCCCTCGTCCTTATTATCGCTGTTGATTCCCATATGAGCAAATTCAAGTCCGAGCATTACCTTTACCGCGTTGCGCGTAAGGGCGGTGATTTCATCCCAGTTTTTCGCCTTAACGAGATCGTCCTTTACCATAAACGAGCCGCCGCAGGCAACTATCTTATTGAACTTGAGATATTCAAGAAGGTTGTCAGCGCCGATGCCGCCCGTAGGCATAAATTTGAGCTGTCCGTAGGGTGCGGACATGGCCTTGAGCATTTTAAGACCGCCAGCAGCCTCCGCGGGGAAGAATTTTACCGTCGAGAGTCCAAGCTCAAGCGCCGCCTCTACGTCGGACGGATTTGAGCAGCCGGGAAGCATTGGAACGCCCTTGGATAGCGCGTATGCGGTTACCTTAGGGTTAAGACCCGGAGATACGAGGAATTTTGCGCCTGCCTCGATTGCCCTGTCAACCTGCTCGGTAGTAAGCACCGTACCTGCTCCGACAAGCATATCGGGATACGCCTCGGTGATATTTTTGATAGCCTCTGCTGCCGCGGTGGTTCTAAAGGTGATTTCCGCTGCGGGAAGTCCGCCGTCGATAAGCGCCTTGGCAAGAGGCACTGCATCCTCCGCGTTTTCTATTTTGATTACCGGAATAAGACCGATAGAATAAAGCTCATTCATAATTTCTGACATTGTTTTGTCTCCTCTTTAAATATTATCTTTGCAACTTGATTATACTACAAGTATTATTTACTTTAAATTGCAAATATTGACTTAAACATTGCAAAATTTGCACTGTTTTTATTGCGATAGCAATATCGGCATTGACAAGGGTGTCTTCTATATGGTATAATGCTTCTAATAAATTAGAAAGGCGATAGGCATGATGAAAAGGGTTTTGGTTTACACGGCTGACGAGTACCTGTTTTGCAAAATTTATCTTGAGCTTGGCGACGGCTTTGAATGTAAAATAGCCAAAAACGACGCGCCCTTTGCGGATCATCTGTTGTGGGACAAGGATAGCATACCAAAGGTGCCGCAGGGTGCGGAGTACATAACTATCAGCAGAGATGACGGCGCGGATATAAGGCGCCCCTTCCCTATCGGTCAAATTAAAAAACGGCTTTTGAGCTGCGAAGAGGAAAGCCCGATACGCATTGACAAGGAAAGGCGCATCCTCTGGATGCTCGGTGAGAAAATATCGCTTACCGATATAGAGTATGCCCTGTTTTGGGCGCTTTACAAGCGAGGGGGCGCATTTGCCAAAAGATGCGAGCTTAACGAGGAGGTATGGGGACGCGAGAGTGACGGAAGCTTGCTCAGCGTATACGTACATTACTTGAGAGAAAAGCTTGAAAGACACGGCGAAAAGGTGATAATTTCATCAAGGAAAAACGGATATAAGATTGACGAAAAATATTTTGGTCAAGAGAGGGGGGACGAGTAAATGCTGAGGCTGATAGAGGGCGGATTTTATTATGATGCCAAGGGCTCTATGACAAGGGACATTTTATCGCTTGTCAATCAAAAAAAGCCATGCTTACTCGTAGTACCCGAGCAACAGAGGCTTACCGCTGAGAGAGAGATGGTCAAGCTTCTACCCGCCTTTGCGCCACTGTGCTTTGAGGTTACGAACTTTTCGAGATTTGCCAACGGTGCGTTCCGCACGCTCGGCGGAGTTTCCAAGGAGCACGTTGACAGGACTAAGCGAATGCTTGTTATGTGGCAGACGCTAAGCGTGCTTTCCCCTGCCCTCTACATGAGCAAAGGCAGGCGGGAAATTAACACGGGTATAGTTGATAAGGCCGTAAGCGCCGTTGTCAAAATGCAGAGCGCCTCCGTGGAGTCGGAGGATTTGGCGCAGCTCCTTTCCGATGAAAGGCTATCGAATAACAGGCGGCTTTGCGGAAAGGTAAGCGACCTTTCTATGATTATGTCTCTCTATAAAAAGACGCTTAAGGAAAAGTATAACGAAACGGGAGACGACGTTTCGCTTCTTGCATCAGCGCTGACGGAGAACCCTGATTATCTTGCTGATACGGATATATTTTTTGAAGGCTTTACGTCGTTTACCGAGCCGCAATACAAGCTTATTGGGATTCTTGCAAAAAGAGCGCGAGTACACATATTGCTCACTTTGCCGAAGCTGTTTCGGGACTCGGTCGAGTACGCAGAAACCGCGCTTGCCGAAAAGCGTCTGAAAAGCATAGCAAAAAAGGCAAATACGGAGATACAGATTTGCCGAGTTGATGCTCCCGGAGTGTCAGACGGGGGGATTTTGCGCGGCGTCGGTGAGATACTTTGGCAGAGCTTTCTCAGCATAGATTACGACTCGTACGGAGAGAGCGCAAAGGAAGCCCTGCGCGTTTTTGAGGCTAAGTCTCCTTATGACGCATGCGAATTTATCGGAGCTGACATAAGACGGCGCGTTATGAATGGCGCAAGATACCGCGATTTTGCGATAATTTGCCGTGACACCGAGGAATATTCCGGAATTTTAGCATCCTCTCTATCAAGCTACAACGTGCCTGCATTCATTTCAGAGAGCCGTGATATTGCGGATTTTGAAGCGGTAAAGCTAATAAATTCAGCATACAAGGCGATATTACACGACTTTGAGGCTCAGGACGTGCTTGCATACGCAAAATGCTCGATTTGCGGCATAAGTAGGGATGCGTGTGACGAATTTGAGGAATATATTTACACCTGGCAGTTGAATAAGAAGCGCTTTACTGACGGAATTTTATGGAATATGTCACCGCGCGGGCTTACTGCGGTAAGCGAGGCGGACAGGGATGCTCTCGTGCGTATTAACGAGACGCGCAGGTCTGTAATTGAGCCTCTTGTAAGACTTCTTGAGCAGAGCCGAGACTGCACGACGGTTTTCGAATTTGCAAATGCCTTGTACTCATTTTTGACGTCAATTTCACTTGAAAGCGCCCTTCAAAAGCAGAGTGAGGAGCTGTTAAGAATAGGTGAGGAATCTCTTAGCGAGGATACCGGGCGGTTATGGAAAATAATTTGCGACAGTCTTGATACTCTCGTGGATACGGTTGGAGAGCTTAAGACATCGAAGGAAGGCTTTTTGAGCTTGCTTTCCATTGCGTTTTCGTCGGCTAAGATTTCAAAAATTCCGGCCCACTCCGACGAGGTGACTATTGGAAGCGCAGATATGATAAGGCTGTGTGACAAGAAGCACGTTTATCTTTTGGGCGTTAACAGCGGAGAATTTCCCCGTCAAATCAAGGACAATGCCTACTTCAGCGAGAGAGAGAAGCTTACCCTATCCGAAATGGGTCTTTCGCTTATGCCTGAAAACGAGCTTGAGTACTCACGCGAGCTGTTCTCGTTTTCGAGAGCCTTTTCGTATGCTGAGGAAAGTGTAACTTTGATTTACAGCAAGGCTATGCGCGACTTTTCCAAGTGCGAAAGAGCGCCGATTATTGACAGGATATGTGAGATTTGCGAGAAAAAGCTAAAGATACAAAAGATATCGGATATGAGCGCGCTTGATTTCATATACACGCATAGGAGCGCCCTTTTGTCTCTTGGCAAGCTCAGCTCCTGTGAGTACGAGAGCTTAAAGCCGCATCTGAAGGAAAGCGTTACGGCGAGGCTGCTCGAAATTGCCGACACGAAAATTGAAAACAATAATTTGAAGCTCTCAGCAGAGACGGTAGGCTCTATATACAAGGGTGATATAGGACTGTCTCAATCGCGCTTGGAGCGTTATAACAGCTGTCCTCTCTCATACTTCTGCAGCTACAATTTAGGGCTTAAGACGGGGGAGCGTGCGAAATTTGACGCAAGAAATATAGGATCGTTTATACATTCTATTTTGGAAAACTTCTTCAGAGAGGTGAAGGAGCGAAAAATTGATTTAAAGACGCTTGATAAAAGCGACGTAGCACGGATGGTTAATCACCACGCGCAATCGTACGTCAAGAGCATATCCGCACTTGATACAGCTATAAGCACCGCGCGCACCGAGGTTATGATAAACAGGCTTACCGCGGGCGCTCTGCCCGTAGTTGAGGGGCTGTGCGCTGAATTTAGAGACTGTGATTACGTTCCAACTTATTTTGAGCTTGATATAGGAAAATCGAAAACCGAAATCAGTCCGTCTGCGGTAAAATACACAAGCGAAAGCGGAAGAAACGTTTACGTAGCCGGAGTTATCGACCGCGTAGATACCTTTAAAAGCGACGGAGACGTTTACGTAAGAGTTGTAGACTATAAAACAGGACAAAAGGAGTTCAGCCCATCAGACATTGACGAGGGCGAAAACCTACAGATGTTCTTATATCTCAAGGCGGTATGCGACACGAAAAATGAGAAATTCCGCGAGGATATCGGCGTAGCAAAGGACGGAAAACTCATACCCGCAGGTGTAATTTACGTAAAAACAGACCTTAGCGATATAAGCATACCAACGCCCGACGAGGCTCTGGCATACGCTGCTTTCCATAAAAAACAGACGAGAAAGGGTATGCTCCTTGACGACCAGAAGAGCATTGACGCGATGAACAAGGGATATATACCCGTGCGTTATACGAAGGATAACGAGCCGGACAAGCGGACGGCAAAAAATCTCTACACGCTCGACGGCTGGAGCGAGCTGTCAAGGCGCGTGGAAGACTCGGTTCTCAGAATATGCCGTGATATGGAGAGCGGTAATATCAGCTCCGCACCGAAAAAAAGCGCTAAGCGCTCGCCGTGCGAGTACTGTCAGTACAAGCCGATATGCCGTCATCCATCTGTAAAATAGGAGAATATAGCAAGAAAGCCTGCGAAATTTCGCAGGCTTTCGACCTTAATAAAATTTATTTTTTCGCTTGCGCCTAAATACTAAAGCTTCAATTCTGTTTTTTTGAGCGTTTTTTGGCAATTTTATCCGTGATTATGCCAAACAAAATCGAAACGCAAACGATTCCGCAGGCGATTCCTATAGCAACCGAGCCGGTATCGAGAAGCTTGGATACCGCAAGTGAGTTTTCACCCATTATAAGGTATTTCATTGAGTAGTAGGCATCACCGCCCGGCACTGTGGCAATCAAACCCGCAACAATGAATATAAGTGCGGGGGCGTGTGAAATTCTCGCGCATATTTCGCCGTACACGGTAGCTGTAAACGTGGAGACAAACGCAGCCCAGAAAAGCGAATGCGCAAAGTAATTTACCGTATAAAATACGAAATATGTCATAAGGCCCGCTATGCACACCTTTAACAGATGACGCTTATTCGTTTGGAAAATTATAGCGAATGCGCCTGTGGCTATAAACGATGCTGCAAGGGCAGTAAAAAATTTAACCGTAAAAAAGCTCATATTACCGAACCTCCTACAATGGATACTGCAAGAAAATAACCAAAGGCTATCATAAGTGCAGAAAGGCACGCCTGCAAAAGCTTTAGCATTCCCGCGAGAGTGTCGCCGCAGAAGATATCACGCATAGCAATCCCGATAGCGATTCCCGGCACGAGCAGCATAATCGAGCCTATGATTATCATTGCGCCGTTGCTTCCGACACCTATAAGGCAAGATGCTCCCGCTAAAACAGATGCGACGAAGGAGGAGAGAAACACCTTTGCTATACCGTTCATACGCCTATTTGAATACGTATCAACGCAATAAATAAGCACGCCCGCTGTAAATGCGACGAGGGCATCAAGGAAATTGCCTCCGAAGAAAAGAGCAAAGCTGCCGGCTGCCACTCCGTATGCTGTTACAGTTACATATTTGGGATAAGCAGAGGTGATTTTGGCGTCCTTATACATTTTTTCGAACTCTTCAAGGCTTGGCCTGTTCTGACAAACGTAGCGCGAAAGAGCGTTAAGCCGTTCAAGGGTGTTGAGGTTCATTCCCGTACTTTTTACTCTTCTCATCTGCGAGGAATAAGAGCCGTCAGGCATTCTGATTGATGCATTGATTACCGAAATTATCGTAAACACCTCGACGTGAAGCGCTCCGTATGCGTAGCAAATGCGCTCGATAGTGTCCTCAACACGGCTTATTTCACCGCCGTTTTTGAGCATCCCCTCACCAATGTCAAGCGCAAGGCATAAAAGGTATTCCGTAAAGTTTTCTTTATATATCTCTCTAGACTTGTTTTCCATTTTTCTTTTTTACCCGCAAGCTTTGTTTTTGACTCATTTTAACATCAAGGAATTGATGAAAAATAAAAAAACGGCTGTAAAAGCCGTTTTTTTAAGTTAAGCAGGAATAATCGGGGTTTCGCTTGAACCGCCGGAATTTCCTCCATAACCGGATGTAGTAACGATATCAGCATCTATTTCTACAATTTCGCAAATAGGATTTTCGTACTTCATTTCATCGACCTCCATCGCATAAAAAGAATCTTTCTATGTAAATTATATCATACTATTTTACCAAGTTCAATAGTTTTTTTCAAAAAAAGCCAAAATTGCCGATATTCACAAAAAACCGCTAAAAATATGTACAAATTAACTACTAACAGCAGGTGTCTTGGCGGTTTTCGCGTCGTTTTTCCTCAACCCGCGAGCCTTTCTTTTCTTAAGGCGTCTTCTTGACGTGCTGATATCAAGAGCGCGTCTGAGCTCAACAATCTGCTCCTCCGTAACCTTTTCGGTAGTCATTCTCGCACGCCACGTTTCGTTAAAGTTTCTGTGGAGCTTCAAGGTCAGGAATATATCTCCGTCGTTTTTGCAGTTGTAAAAATAGGTATAGCGCTGACCCTTTGAATGAAGAGGTCTCAGCTTTTGGACTAAGGGAGACGAGCAGATGGGACAAAGGGGCTTTCTGACAAGCTCATCGTCAAGAAGCTCGCCTATAGTAACGTATCCGTCGTCACCGCCGTCGGCATCGCCTATTATCCGTTCACTGAGATATTTTGTTCGGTTTTCGTCATAATGGAGAATACCGTTCTTAACGTCAAGCTTTTTAGCCACGAGGGCGGTGAAATATGCGTCGTTGAGCGCATCGTGGGCAGGCAAGGTCATTGGAATTTCGAAATGCTCCATTGCGTATTCAAGAGAGCGTTGCTTTTTATCGTCGCTTGTTTGCTTTGCGAATATAAGCTGTAAATCAAAGGTTTTATCGAGCCATGCGCTGTCTATACCGTGCACGCCAA
>JAZRNI010000113.1:0-6888 GCA_045648105.1 Eubacteriales bacterium
TATCTGGTCTCTGCCGGCACCGACAAAAACGAGGTTCTTGTCGATTTTCGCGTGTCTTAGAAGCTTATCGTCGAGAATTATTCTTCCGCTTGCGTCCGGTACGCATCTTTGCGCCGCGCCGAGAAGGAAATCCTGAAGCTCGTCCGCATCTGCCTCGGGAAGCTCTGAGAGGGTATTCAAAAGTCTCTCCCACGCCTCAACCGTATATACTGAAAGATAAGAGTCAAGTTTTCGTGTTATGTAAAATTCATCGCCCAGGTCTTCTCGGAACTTTGACGGAATAAACACACGTTTTTTCGCGTCAATAGAATGGGTATATGAACCAACGAAAGTCATATTACACGTCCTTACTGTCAATTTGATGGGTTTTTATGGTTTTTTACTCCACTTTTATCCACTTTGAGTCTATTATAATACATTAGTTTTAAAAAATCAAGGGTTTTTTGAAAAAAAGTTAAAAAAAATATCAAGGAACGTATAAATACGCAAAAAGGTCTTTATTTTTTTGCTTTTTTATGCTAAAATATCTTGTAAAGACAGCTTCAGAGGTAAGGTATGAGTATATTTACAAAAATCTTCGGTGCTTCTAAAAATCCCGATAGCTATAAATTCAAGCTGAATAGGGCAAGGGAGCTACACGGTCAAAGCATAAAATACGTCACGGAGAACAGAGACAACAACGACGACGTTATAGGAAACGGAGGCTCACTCTGCTTACACGGTGATGAGTTTATAGTGGATTCATCGGGCGAAAGACTTTTTCGCTGCAAGGTTTGTAACCTTGAGGCAAGCTATCTTATGAGCGGTGACGGCGTTGTTATAAAGGGCTATGATGAGCTCCACGGCAATAAACACAGAACGATAACTGTGCATTTTGTAAATTTCTACAGAAGGTAAGTATATGAATGTTTGTGCTATAATTTTAGCGGGCGGATGCGGAACGAGAATGGGTACGGATACCCCAAAGCAGAAAATTGAAATTCTTAACACAACCGTTCTTGCCCGTACTATTTCTCAGTTTCAGAAATGCGATGCCATAAGCTCGGTGATAGTGGTGAGCCTTGACAGCGAGCTTGAGTTTGCGAAAAATGAGTCCGTCCCTTTTTCCAAGGTGAAAAAGGTCGTAGCAGGCGGTAAAACCCGAGCAGAATCGGCAAGAAACGGATTTGCGGCAATAGATTTTCCGTGCGATTACGTGGCTGTGCACGATGGAGCAAGGTGCCTTATCAGTGTAAATGACATAAATGCACTCGTCAAGGATGCTGTCGAATACGGATGCGCCACAGCAAGCCATGCCGTGACTGATACGCTTAAAAAAACAGATGCTGACGGAAACGTTATCGGGACTGTTGAGCGCAGTCAGCTTCGCGCGGTGCAGACTCCACAGGTGTTCAGATACGATTTATACGAAAGCGCGCTTTTACGTGCGGATGTAAGTGACCCAAGTATAACTGACGACAATTCCTTATTTGAAAAAATCGGTATCAAGGTGCATTTCACAGAGACATCGCGCTACAATATTAAAATTACTTACAAAGAGGATTTGGAATTTGCCAAATATTTACTTGAGGGGGGGATGGAGAATTGATTGGTCTCAGAATAGGGCACGGCTACGACGTGCATAAATTTGATAAAAGTCGCCCCTTGATTCTCGGCGGAGTTGAGATTCCGTATGAGATGGGCCTGCTCGGCTATTCGGATGCGGACGTGCTTTTACACGCGCTGATGGATGCTCTGATAGGCGCAATGGGAGACGGTGATATAGGCAAGCATTTTCCCGACACGGACGGTAAATACCGCGGGATTTCAAGCCTCAAGCTTCTTGAATACGTAAAGGAAATGATGGACAAAAAAGGCGCGTCCGTGGTGAATATTGACACAACAGTAATTGCCCAAAAACCAAAACTGCTCTCTTTTATTCCCGAAATGCGAAAAAATATAGCAAACACACTCGGGATTTGTGCATCGCAGGTAAACGTAAAGGCGACCACGGAGGAGGGGCTTGGCTTTACGGGCAGGCTTGAGGGAATTTCCGCTCACGCGGTTGCTCTTATAGAAATGAAATAAGGTACCTTGCAAAATGCAAGGTACCAATCAAAAGGCAAAATCCATAGCAGTAGTCTACGGTAGATTTTGCCGAGGCGTAGCCCCTATATAAGTTTATTAAAATACATTTTTTTCGTTACAGAACAGGAAAGGATAATATGATTAAAATTTCTCCGTCGATGCTTGCATCGGATTTATCAATGCTGGCAAGTGAAGCCAAGGAAATAGAGAACGCGGGTGCCGATATGATGCACCTTGACGTTATGGACGGCGCGTTCGTGCCGAATATCAGCTTTGGAATCCCCGTAATCGAGTGCTTAAGACGGCATACGGATATTTTCTTTGACGTGCATCTTATGATAGACAAGCCTGAAAGATACATAGAAAGATTTATTGATGCGGGGGCGGACCTCGTTACCTTCCATATTGAGGCAACGGACGCGGTTGAAGCTTGCATTGACTTGATACAAAAAAGGGGCAAGGCGGTAGGAATCAGCGTGAAGCCGAATACTCCCGTTGAGGCTGTGTATCCGTATCTTGAAAAATGCGATATGATACTCGTTATGACAGTAGAGCCGGGCTTTGGAGGACAGGCGCTCATACCGTTCTGTCTCGATAAGGTTGCTACTCTCAGAGCAGAGCTTGACAAGAGAGGCCTTGATATTGACGTACAGGTCGACGGCGGTATAAACAGTGAGACCGCCAAGGCAGCTATAAAGGCAGGCTCAAACGTGCTTGTTGCGGGTAGCTCCGTATTTAAAGGCAGTGATAAGCGGGCTGCGATAGACGCTCTCAGAGCATAAAGAAAAAACGCCGAGATTTTCTCGGCGTTTTTTCTGCTTTTAATTATATTGCGTTTAATCATTTTTGCGGAGCAAAGGGGATATGCAAATGCTCGTATGCGAGCCTCGTCGCACATCTTCCTCTCGGGGTGCGGGCAAGGAAGCCTATCTGCATAAGATACGGCTCGTAGACGTCCTCGATGGTTATAGGCTCCTCGCCTATAGTTGCCGCAAGAGTATCGAGTCCGACGGGACCTCCGGCGTAATATTTGATTATGGCCTCAAGCATTTTTCTGTCGGTGTTATCAAGTCCGAGCTCGTCAATTTCAAGGGCATTGAGCGCATAGTCGGCAATCTGTGAGGTGATTTGTCCGTTGCCCTTTACGAGCGCGAAGTCGCGCACTCTTTTAAGAAGGCGGTTTGCAATTCTCGGCGTACCTCTTGAGCGCGATGCAATAGCCTCGGCGCCGTCGTCCGTTATTGAGATTTCGAGTATGGATGCGGAACGACGAACTATCGTAGCAAGCTCCTCCTTGGTGTAAAGCTCAAGCTTTAAAAGAACGCCGAATCTGTCGCGCAGAGGGGTTGTCAGCTGTCCGGCTCTCGTCGTGGCGCCTATGAGCGTGAATTTGGGAACAGGCAGGCGTAAGGAGCGCGCGCTGGGACCCTTGCCTAAGATGATATCAATAGCGTAGTCCTCCATTGCGGGGTAAAGTATTTCCTCGACCGCGCGGGAAAGACGGTGGATTTCGTCAATAAAGAGTATATCGCCCTCGGAAAGATTGGTGAGTATTGCGGCAAGGTCGCCTTGCTTTTCGATAGCGGGCCCCGAGGTTGTTCTGATGTTTACACCAAGCTCGTTTGCGATAACGCCAGACAGAGTGGTTTTTCCAAGGCCGGGAGGGCCGTAAAGGAGCACGTGATCAAGCGGCTCACTCCTCAGCTTTGCGCTTTCAATATAAATTTCGAGATTGGATTTTGCCTTTTGCTGTCCTATGTATTCGCAAAGGGTCTTCGGGCGGAGTGAATTTTCAATATCCGCGTCTCTGTCGGCGTCGTATTCGTTTGAAAGAATCCGATTTTCAAAGTCGAATTCATTAACCTCTTCCATCATAACAGTATCTGCTCCTTATCTGGAAAGTTTTTTAAGTGCAAGGCGGACTATCTCGCCGACGTCGGTAATCTTCGTATCGACGTCCTTAAGAGCGTTAAGAATAGAGCTTTTATCATATCCAAGCACTGAAAGTGCTTCGCCGGCCTCGCTGAAGGCAGGGGTAAGCGCGCCGCGTTTTGTGCCTTGCGCTGAGGGCAGAGCTACGCCCATCATAGATTTGGAAACCTTGTCGCGGAGCTCAAGAACTATGCGCGCGGCTGTTTTAGCGCCTATACCGGATGCTTTTGATATCGCCTTAACGTCCTCGGTGGATATTGCGAGAGTGAGGGCGTCGGGAGTCATAATAGAGAGAATACTCATTGCCGCCTTTGGACCTACTCCGCTTACGGTAATGAGCTTATTGAAGCATTCGCGCTCCTCAAGGCTAAAAAAGCCGTAAAGCTCCACTCCGTCCTCGCGTACTGCAAGGTAAGTAAAGAGCTTAGCCTTTTGGCCGACCTTGTTAAGAAGCAAGGTAGAGGTAATAGTACTTACGGTAAGGCCGTAGCCTACACCGTTGCAGTCTATAGCGCAAAAGGATGCGTCGACGTATTCGAGAGTTCCGTTGAGATAGTAAAACATCGTTATTCCTCGCTTTTGTATTCTATGACGGATTTGATCATTTTTTCAAGCCTTTCTCTTGGCAGAGTCAGGTCTCTGTTACAGCCCGTGCACACGATTTTTATATCGCTGCCGAGCCGCATCACGCGGAATTTATCCGACGAGCAGGGGTGTTTCTTTTTCAGCACAAGTGTATCACCAAGCTTAAATGATATAATTTTCATAAACGGCACCGCCCGGAAAACAATTTTAACGTAAACAGTATACCATAAACAAAAGGAAAAGTAAAGTATAAATATGCAAAAAGCCGGATATGTAAAAATATTTTCGGAAAAATTTTATTTTCTTGACTATTTTAAAAATATATGCTATAATACTGTGAATAACTGTAGGCGGTGGATAAATTGATTATACTTGGAATAGACCCGGGCTTTGCGATAGTGGGCTGGGGAATTATCGAAAGCGTGCGGGGAAGAATACGACCGATAGCATACGGCGCTATTACCACACCCGCGCATACGAATATTGAGTCGCGCCTTTTAATGATACAGCGTGACCTTGAGACGCTGATAGAAAAATACAAGCCCGATGAGATGGCTGTTGAGGAGCTTTTCTTTAATACGAACATAACGACGGGTATAGCGGTTGCAGAGGCGCGCGGAGTCATAATTTGTACGGCGCATAGGCTTGGAGTCAGGGTTAACGAGTACACTCCGCTGCAGGTAAAGCAGGCAGTCGTAGGCTACGGTAAGGCAGAAAAGCACCAAGTAATTTCTATGGTCACATCGCTTTTAAAGCTACAAAAGCCGCCAAAGCCCGACGACACCGCTGACGCGCTTGCTATTGCGATATGTCACTCGCAGTGTAACGGCTCAGTGCTTGGAAAATATTTCAATCAAAGGTAAAGCTTTTATGTGGATTGCAAAGAATTGGAAGGATTATAAAATACTTGATACCTCAAGCGGAGACAAGCTTGAGAGCTGGGGACGCTATACTCTTATCCGACCCGACCCTCAGGTTATATGGAAAACAGAGAAAAAGCACCCGATGTGGAGACGGGCTGATGCCAGCTATAAGCGGAGTAAAACGGGCGGCGGCGCGTGGAGCGAAAATAAGCTGCCCGAGAGCTGGAATATTTCTTACGGCGACCTTGGCTTCCAGATAAAGCCGATGGGATTTAAGCACACGGGACTCTTTCCTGAGCAGGCTGCCAACTGGGATTTTTGCCGTGAGCTTATAAAAAACGCAAACAGGGAAATCAGCGTTCTTAATCTGTTTGCGTATACGGGCGGAGCTACCGTTGCTTGCGCCAAGGCAGGGGCAAGTGTTTGTCACGTAGACGCATCGCGCGGAATGGTTCAGCAGGCAAAGGAAAACGCGCGCCTTTCGCTTCTCTCGGACGCAAAAATCAGATATATAGTAGACGATTGCAAAAAATTCATAGAACGGGAGATAAGACGAGGCAGAAAGTACGACGCTATTATTATGGACCCGCCGTCCTACGGTCGCGGACCGACGGGTGAGGTGTGGAAAATAGAAGAAAGCATAGATGATTTTGTAAAGCTTGCGAGCGAGGTTTTATCTGATAATCCCTTATTCTTTATTCTTAATTCGTATACGACGGGGCTTTCGGCATCAACGATGAAATACATAACCGACGTCCGGCTTTTGGAAAACAGAAGGGGCTACAGCGAGGCCGACGAGCTTGGCTTGCCAATAGAAAACACAAATCTCGTCTTGCCCTGCGGGTCGAGCGTGCGTGTTATATTCAAATGAGAAGTGAGATTATGGAAAATATTATTGTTAAAACGGAAAATTTAGGCTTTTCGTATGCGGATAACGACGTTGACAGTCAATCGACTACCGTATTTGATGAGTCGCCCGCGCTTAAAAACGTAAATATTGAAATAAAAAGCGGTGAGTACGTAGCAATACTCGGTCATAACGGCTCGGGTAAATCCACCTTTGCAAAGCTGCTCAATTTGATTTTGGTAAGCACGGTTGGAAAGGTTTACGTTGACGGAACTGACGTCAGCCGAAGCGATTTTACTGAGGACGACTGCTTTGAGATAAGAAAAAAGGTCGGTATGGTCTTTCAAAATCCCGACAATCAGCTTGTTGCGACGGTAGTAAAAGAGGACGTTGCATTTGGACCTGAGAATCTGGGACTTGAGCGAGATGAAATCAAAAGGCGCATAAAAGAGGCGCTGAGTCTCGTAGGGATGCAGGACTATGCAAATCACGCGCCGCACAAGCTTTCGGGCGGTCAGAAGCAGCGCGTAGCGATAGCGGGAATCATAGCAATGAAGCCGAAGGTGATAATTTTCGATGAGTCGACAGCAATGC
>JAZRNI010000114.1:0-5007 GCA_045648105.1 Eubacteriales bacterium
CATGGCTACGATCCGACTTCCCGCCGCTTGACCCTCTCATAGAGGAAGAAATGATACTCAGAATAAACGAGCAGAGCGCAAAGGACGTTCTTATAGAGCATAATCTTCGACTAGTTGTCTATATCGCAAAGCGCTTTGAAAATACAGGCGTCGGAATCGAGGAGCTGATATCTATCGGTACGATTGGACTGATTAAAGCCGTATCTACCTTCAACAGCGATAAAAACATCAAGCTTGCAACCTACGCTTCGCGGTGTATAGAAAATGAAATTCTGATGTTTATACGAAAATCCTCCACAAGAAAGCGGGAAATTTCAATAGACGAGCCCTTAAGCGTGGATTGGGACGGAAATGAGCTTTTGCTTTCCGACGTGCTTGGAGGCGAGGGAGACAGTGTTTCCAAGCCTATGGAGGAGGAGGAGGAAAGATTGCTCATACATACTGCGGTCGCAGAGCTTGATGCGCGTGAAAGGCAGATTATCGAGCTGAGATACGGACTTTGCGGCAGAGACGAAATGACCCAAAAGGAGGTAGCGGACGTGCTCGGAATATCACAAAGCTACATTTCCAGGCTTGAAAAAAAGATAATAAAGAGCTTAAAGAAAAAAATTGAAGAAAAAATTTAAAAAAATTAATGAAAACTATTGCAAAATATAAAAATCTATGCTATAATAAGTAGCAATTATAATGAATCTATATGTTTGTGAGGTGTTAATAATGAAGACAGGAATACATCCGGAATGCAAAGAAGCTACCATTAGATGTGCTTGCGGTGAGACCGTTACTCTTCACTCCGTAAAGGGTGATATGAACGTCGAAATCTGCTCTAAATGCCATCCTTTCTATACAGGTAAGCAGAAGTTCGTTGATGCAGGCGGTAGAGTTGACAAGTTCAAGAAGCGTCTTGCGAAGGTAAAATAATTTGCCAAGGAATAAAGAGCGTGGGATTTACTTTTTCAGTCCGACGCTTTTTTTCTTTCAAACTGAGATAATGCGAAAGGAGTTAATAAATGTCAGAGATAAATAATCAACTCGCAATCCTTGTCGGTATAGCTAAAAAGGGAAGCGAGGTCGAAGAGGTTAAGTGCTGTCTTGACGAGCTTGAGCGTTTGCTTGAAACCGCAGGCGGTACAGCTTACGCAAAGCTGGTGCAGGTTAAGGATAGCTACGAGCCGCGCACGTTGATTGGAAGTGGTAAGGTGCGTGAGATTTCAGAGCTGGCAGCTAGTGCGGACGTCGGACTCATCGTATTTGATGATGAATTAACTCCCGCGCAGATTCGCAATCTTGAAAACGACATACAAAACGTAACCGTTATCGACCGCAGTATGCTCATTCTTGATATTTTCGCGCTCCACGCAGTCACAGGCGAGGGTAAGCTGCAGGTAGAGCTCGCGCAGCTGAAATATACAGCACCGCGACTTATCGGTAAGGGCGCGGCTCTCTCGCGTCAGGGCGGCGGTATAGGCTCCAGAGGTCCCGGAGAATCGAAGCTGGAGACCGACAGACGCCATATTCACGAGAAAATAGTTAATCTTGAAGCGCAATTAAAGGAGCTTGAGCACAACAGAAGCGTTATGCGCGCTCAGCGTGATAGAAGCGGTCTTGCCAAAATTGCACTGGTTGGCTATACCAACGCAGGTAAATCTACCATTCTTAATTATTTAACCGATGCAGGCGTCCTCTCGCAGGACAAGCTTTTCGCCACGCTTGACCCGACTACAAGAAAGCTCGACCTTCCGTCGGGACAAACGGTTCTTCTGACCGATACGGTCGGGTTTATCCGCAAATTGCCGCACCATCTTGTAAAGGCATTCAAATCCACTCTTGACGAGCTTGTATTTGCAGACCTGTTGGTTATAGTTGCCGATGCAAGCGACGGGGAGCTTGATGAGCATATAGAGGTAACGAAAAACGTCATCGAAGAGCTCGGAGCCGGTGATAAGCCAACTATTATAGCATATAATAAGTGTGATTTGATTGCTGATATCGGTGTTTATAACGAGGCAGAAAATGCTTGCTTTGTGAGCGGAAAAAGCGGAGCGGGAATCGACAGGCTTCTTTATCTTATTGAAAAAACCTTGGAAAGCACAAAACGTGAGCTTGAAATGCTGATACCGTATACGGAGCAGTCTGTTTTGAATTCGATATACCGCGAATATACGGTCAAGGAAACCGATTACCGTACTGACGGAGTGTATGCACGGGTGATTTTCGACAGTAAGGGCATTGGCAGATATAAGAAATTTATATTGAATTTTACGCCAATCGGAGAAAATGAAGATGAATAATTATACTACTGTGCTTGGTGAGGGAAAAGTCGAGCTAAAGGAAAAGAAATCGGTATTTTACGGCCGTTGTACACACGTAAAAACTGAAAAAGAGGCGCTGGACTTTATTGCAGCGCTGAAAAAAGAGTATCCGGATGCCACTCACCACGTATTCGCATACGTTCTGCGCGAAAACTCAATAATGAGATTTTCCGATGACAGAGAACCGCAGGGAACTGCAGGTATGCCCGTGCTCGATGCAATACGTAAGAATAACTGTACTGATACGGTTATCGTTGTTATAAGGTATTTCGGCGGTGTGCTTCTTGGCACGGGCGGTCTTGTGCATGCGTATTCAGCCGCCGCAAATTCCGCGCTTAAGGCGGCAGAGATTATAACGTTCAGCCTTTATTCCTTCTATAAAATTACCGTCTCATATTCCGATTATCAGAAAATTATGACAGCTCTTACCGAGCACTCCTTCAGAATTACCGATACACAGTTTACGGACTCGGTGGAGATTTACGGCAATTTAGAGTCGGAAAAATCTTTATCATTCACCCAAAAAATCACAGAAATAACCTGTGCAAGAGGGGTAGTTGAATTCATTGAAGAAAAATTGTCATACTGATTTTTCTGAAATAAAAAGTGTTTTGCGACATTTTGTCGTATATTAGTATGAACGAACAAAAAGAAAGGAGGCGCTTTTCCTCGTGCGTAAGGAAATTATTGATGAAATTTTATTGCGAAACGATATCGAATCGCTCATAGGCGGCTACATATCTCTTAAACGCGCAGGCTCAAACCTTAAGGGCCTTTGCCCTTTCCACAACGAAAAGACTCCTTCTTTCACGGTTTACCCATCTGACAACAGCTTTTATTGCTTCGGCTGCGGTGTTGGCGGCAATGCAATAAACTTTATAAGACAGGCGGAGCATCTCGATTATCACGGCGCCATTGAATTTTTGGCTAAGCGCGCGGGAATCACGATACCCTTAGACGATAAGGACACAAGCTATAAGCCTGACGCCCTCACGAAGGACAGGCTCTTAAAGATGAATACCGAGGCGGCTAAGTTCTTTAATAAATGCCTGTATATGAAAACGCCCGACGCTGAAGGAGCTCTCAGATATTTCACAGAGCAACGCGGACTGTCGGTGGCAACGATCAATCATTTTGGACTCGGCTTTGCGCCGAACAGCTACGACGCGCTTTTAAAGCATATGCTTTCGCTTGGTTATTCCTACGATGAGCTTTTAAAGGGTTTTTTTGTGGGCAAGACGGATAACGGGCGCTATTACGACGCATTTCGAAACAGGGTAATGTTCCCGATAATAGACGTCGCGGGTAACGTAATCGCCTTCGGCGGCAGAGTTATGGATGACTCGAAGCCTAAGTACAGAAACACGATGGATACCCCTGCGTTCAAAAAATCCCGCAATCTGTTTGCACTCAATTTTGCAAGACACAGCTGCAGCGAAAGCATTATACTCTGTGAGGGCTATATGGACGTAATAGCCTTACATTCCGCGGGATTTACAAACGCAGTAGCCACTCTCGGTACCGCAATAACCTCCGAGCAGGCAAGGCTTATGAGCCGTTATACCAAGAAGGTACTTATATCGTACGATGCCGATGAGGCGGGACAGAAGGCGGCTCAAAAGGCGATGAAGCTTCTTTCCGAGGTCGGTCTTGACGTCGGGGTAATAAAGCTCCCGGGCGCAAAGGACCCTGACGAATTTATCAAAAAATACGGCAAGGATAAATTTCGTGATATTTTAACAGCTTCAAAAAGCAAGTTTGAATATAACATGGAAACAGTCCTCGACAAATACAATCTCGATTTTCCACAAGATAAAATAAATGCGCTCGCGGAGATAGAAAAGCTTATTTCTATGGTTTATTCTTCGGCAGAAAGAGAAATTTACATAAAGAGTGTTTCGGAAAAATTTGGTGTAAACGCTAAAAGCATTTCCGAGGACGTCGCGAGACTTGTAAATTCGAGCAAGAAAGCGCAAAGAAAAAATGAAGCTCAGAATATAATAATGAAAAGCTCCGGATATTCCGACAGAGTGAATATCGATTTTGCAAAGGCTCCTCACGTTGCAAGATGTGAGGAAAGTGTTTTAGGTCTTATGATGATGTATCCTGAGCATTTCAAGCGTGTTTTTGTCGAGAAGCTTTTATCGAGCGACGATTTTTATACGGATTTCAACCGACGGATTTTTGAATTTTTAGCATCCTCGTTTGACTCCGGCGAGTACTTCAATATAGATTTTAATGAGTCGTTCACAAGCGACGAGGTCAGCAGGATTACCAAGATGCGTATATCGAGAATCGGTCTTTCGGAGAACGGTCCGTCCGTTTTACTTGAAAGTATAGCTTCCTTGAAGGACGCACTTGAAAAAAAGAATGCGGAAAAAATCAATACCTTGGATGCTCTTAACGATCTAATCAATATGAAACAAAACAAAAAATAAAGGAAGAGGTATATCATGGCAAGAGAAAAATTTGATGCCAACGGAATAATCGACACCAAGAACCGCGAGATTCTTCAGTCTGATATTATGAAGGCGCTCGAGGACATCGATTACGACATAACGCAGGATATTGACAGCGCATCTCCGGATGAGCTCAATGCTGAAAACTTCAAGGACGTTGAAAGGGAAGTTGAGGCATATGAAGCCGATAAAATGGATAAGATTCTCAATCAAGAGGGTATGGCGATTGACGACCC
>JAZRNI010000115.1:0-11355 GCA_045648105.1 Eubacteriales bacterium
GCTACCGTTATAATGACTCCCTCAAAAACTCTCGGGGCAAGACGCGAAAGCGAGGATAAGCAATGGCTTTTCGAATATAAAAATTCTCTTAGCGAAAAAGAGCTTGAACAGATTAAGAAAAGTGCGGATGAAATTTCAAAATGGCAGGCAAGTCCCGATAGCGAAACGGCACTTGCCACTCTCCCCGCGCTGACCCTGAGCGATATACCCAAGGAGATTGAAAAAATCCCCACAGAGCTTAAAGAAATTGACACGACCCCCGTTCTGTACCACGATATAAATACCGAGGGCATCGTCTACGCCAATATGTATTTCGATATCAGCGACCTTACGGAAAGAGAGGCGTATATTCTTAAGCTGTATACAAGCCTTACTAAGGATGTTCCTACGGAAAGCTACGACGTAATAAGTCTGCAAAAGCAAATCAAATCTCACCTGGGCTCACTTAATTTCTCAATAGAAAGCCTGCCCCAAAAGAGAAAATGCAAGATTTATCTTACCGTCAGCGCGTCCGCGCTCAGAGCAAAGACGGACAAGATGTGCGCTCTTATCAAGGAGATTTTGCTTAACTCGGATTATAATCAAAAGGATATCATACTCAACGTGCTTCGCCAGAAAAAGCTTAGCCTTGAGGAATTTTTCGTAGGCGCAGGTCACGCGGCGGCAATAAAGAGAGCGAGCGCGGCAATCGACCCCGCAGGCGTAGTTGACGAGTATACGCAGGGCTACGAGGCGTACAAGATTACAAAGGAGCTCGTGGAAAAATACGACGTGCTTTACGAGGGTGTAATCGAGGATATAATCAAGCTTAAGAAAAAGATTCTGAACAGAAGCCGTCTTACCGTAAGCCTCACCTCAAGCAGAGACGAAGCTCTTGCAAAAGCGCTTTGCGATATCGTTGAATTTGGCGAAAAGACCGTACCCGTGTGCAATATTCAGCCTCTTGGCGTGAAAAAAGAGGGTATAGTAATACCTGCTCAGATTGCGTATGCCGCAGTTGGTCTTAATCTTTCGCGCATAGGAAAAGAGGGCGACGGCGCGTATAACGTTGCCTCCTCAATTCTTTCATATCAGTACCTGTGGAACAGCGTGCGGGTACAGGGCGGAGCGTACGGCGCCGGATTTATCTATTCTCCCGTCTCTCTTAATATCGCTCTCTATTCCTTCCGCGACCCTACACCCGCGCGCACGCTCGAGTGCTACAGGGGATGTCCTGCCTTTTTGCGTGAGCTTTCAAGGAGCGATATTGACCTTACCAAGTTCATAATAGGCGCAGTTGGCGAGACGAGTCCGTTAAGAACTCCCGCGCTCAGCGGTAAGATTGCCGACAGAAGGTATTTGGCTCTTATCACGGATGAGGACGTCGCGCGCGGCAGGGCGGAGCTTTTGTCCACGGACAAGGAAAAGCTTGAAAAAATCGCCGACTCACTTGAGCAAATGCTAAAGGATGCTCCGATTTGTATAATTGCAGGTAAGGATAAGCTTGACGAGTGCGATTTCCTTGACTCGGTTCTTACACTGTAAAACCAAAATTTTCAGCAAAAAAAGCTGTGCTTATCTCCGGTTTTGGAAATAAACACAGCTTTATTTTTACTTCTTAGAAAACAGCTTGCCGAAAAGCCTTTCCAGGGGCTTACATAAAAATTGCATAAGAATTGCAAAAACAAGCGTACAAAGGGACATAATTAAGAGGACTGTTTTTTCCTCAAGCGCCGGTAAAAATCCAAGCATATCCCCGAGTAAAAATACGGAGCCGAAGGTAAGAATTACAGTCAGCGCCCCGACAAGCCCCGCAACCGATGCGCGCCACTTGTTAAATGGCATACAAAGGAAGAAAAGATTGACGTATCCTGCCAAAATAACGAGTATCATCGCTATAGAATTTCTCGTCTCGGCTTGCATCGGAATAAGAGATTTGCTTATCAGAAGAAGTACAAGAACGGGTATGAAAAGCGGCAATGACTTCGGTAAGCTCCTTGAGAGGACTGATTTTATAAACGAGCCCTCGATGCGGTTTTTGTTCGGCTCTAATGCCAAAAGGAACGATGCAAGACCGATGATGAGCATCTCGAGTATGGTGAACTGAGATGGCTCAAACGGGTATCCTGTGAATGCGAAAATCGAAAAAACGATAAGGAATATAGTAAGAAAGGTTTTCATAAGGAACAGGGTAGATGACGCGCGCACGTTGTTGATGCAGCGCCGTCCCTCGTTCACGACGTCGGGAAGTGTGGTAAAATCGGAATTGGTAAGCACGATATGCGAAACCTTGCAAGCCATTTCGCTTCCCTCTGCCATTGCTATTGCACAGTTGCTTTCCTTGAGAGCAAGCGTATCGTTGACGCCGTCGCCGGTCATTGCTACCGTGTGTCCGTTTTTCTTAAGCGTTTTGACAAGCAACACCTTTTGCTCGGGAGATACTCTGCCAAAGACCGCGTATTCCTCGGCGCACGCGCACAGCTCCCCGTCACTGAGATTTTCGCAGGAAATGTATTTATCCGCATTGAGTATTCCCACTCTTGCGGCAATAGCCGATACGGTTTTTGCGTGGTCGCCCGATATAACCTTCAGAGTAACGCCCTGCTCGGTAAAGCTCTTTATAGTTTCGATAGCGCCAACTCTTATCCTGTCGCTTATCGTAATCATCGCAACGGCTTCGCCCTCGTTTTCAAGGCTTTCGTGCCTTGAAAGAAGCAAAACTCTCTCTCCATTTGTTGCGTGCTCGGATATCAGCTCCTCGATTTTATCCGACACGGGGCAGGGGATAAAGTGCGGAGCGCCGATTGTAAAGGCGCCGAGCCCATCAATATCCGCGCCGCTGTATTTTCTCTTTGAGGAGAAGGGGATTTTTTCTTTTACGGTGATATTTGTATTTTTACCGAAATAATCTATAAGCGCGCTTGAGGTGTTATTTACACTCTCCTCGCTTCCCATAGTCGCCGCCATAATGCTGCGGATTTGCTCAAGCGATATATCCGAAAGCGGTATAACGCTTTCAACTACCATCGTTCCGTCTGTAATCGTGCCTGTCTTGTCAAGACACAAAACGTCTGCCGATGCAAGCATCTCTATTGAATACATATCCTGAACGAGCGTGTTTTTTCTTGCCAGGGTTATAACGCTTAAGGACAGAGTCAGGGTTACAAGCAAAAACATTCCGCTCGGTACCATACCGATAACGGAGCCGCACATTTTGATTACGGACACCGTAAAGTCGCCCTTGTATGCATCGGGCGAGAGATAATTACATAAAAACGTAGCTATTGCGAGAGGAATAAGCGCAATTCCTATTACCTTTATCAGCCTTGTAAGGTCTCTGAAAAGATTTGAGGAGGGTGCTTTGAAATTCTTTGCCGCGCTCTCGATTTTATGTACGTAATTGTCCTTTCCTACCGCTACGACTCTTGCGTAAACACTTCCGCCGACAAGGAAGCTGCCCGCAAGGAGCTTGTCGCCCTCTTGCTTTTTTATAGCGTCGGACTCGCCTGTCAGCATCGACTCGTTGACCTCGCAGAGCCCCGATACGACTACCGCGTCGGAAAGAATCTGCCGCCCCATCTCAAGATATATAAGGTCGCCAAGCACTATTTCGTTTGCGTCAATGCTGAGTCTTTTGCCGTCTCTTATTACAATCGCCTTTGGCTCCGTGGTGACCGATAGCTTTTCAACGGAGCGCTTTGCCTTGATTTCGAGGAAAATCGCAATCAGGGTATTTGGCACGACTATCGCAAGAAAGGTCAGGTTCTTGTAGCTTTCAAGCGAGACGAGCAGTACCGTCATTAAGAGCCATATTAAGTTAAAGTATGTGAAAAGGTTGTCGCGTACTATCTTGAAATAGCTTTTTCCGACCTTTTCGTCAGATACGTTGACCTTGCCCTCGCTCTTTAAACGCTCCGCCTCGTCAGAGGACAGACCGCGGGGCAAATCAAGATGTTCTTTGTTTTCCATTTTTACTCCTTACAGTGCGTTTGCTTTTACCATTTTAGCATAGTTTTAGTGCCCGTGTCAATTAAATTTTGTAAATCTCTTGACTTTATTATTTTTTTGTAATATAATTTTTAGAAGAAAGGCTGTGACGAAGACAGTAGCCGTATACAATTTGCTTTGACAGAGAGTCGGGTGGGTGAGAGCCGACGGGCAAAATACGGTGAATATCACTTCTGAGCCGCCCGTGTGAAGTCTTACAGTAATGCGGGACGCGACCTTTGGCGTTATCTTGAAGGGCATATTGATTGATATGTGAATCGGTGGTATAGCTTTTTTCCGTTTCCGTATGGGACGGATTTTTTATTTTATAAATTAAATTTCAGGAGATATAAAAATGGCAGAACTTTACAGCAAGGTCTCGACAAACCTTAACTTTGTCGAGAGGGAAAAGGCCACGAGAAAATTTTGGGAGGAAAACAAAATCTTTGAGCGAAGCATAGACCTTCGCCGTGACGGAGAGAACTACACCTTCTACGACGGCCCCCCTACGGC
Organism: Eubacteriales bacterium; assembly: GCA_045648105.1. GTDB lineage: Bacteria > Bacillota > Clostridia > Oscillospirales > CAG-272 > UBA1740. Next base: position 4,480 of record JAZRNI010000115.1, read on the forward strand.
AAACGGTAAGCCTCACATCGGCCACGTGTTGACGAGAGTTATCAAGGATATGGTGCCGAGATACCATACGATGAAGGGCAAAAGAGTCCTTCGTAAGGCAGGCTGGGACACCCACGGACTCCCCGTTGAGCTTGAGGTTGAGAAAAAGCTCGGCATCGACGGCAAGGAGCAGATAGAGAGCTACGGACTTGAGCCGTTTATTGCTCACTGCAAGGAGTCGGTATGGAAATATAAGGGCATGTGGGAGGATTTTTCTGCCACGGTAGGCTTCTGGGCGGATATGGAAAACCCCTACGTTACCTATACCAACGACTTTATCGAGAGCGAGTGGTGGGCGCTTAAGCAGATTTTTGACAAGGGCCTTCTCTATAAGGGCTTTAAAATCGTACCCTACTGCCCTCGTTGCGGTACGCCCCTTTCCTCGCACGAGGTTGCACAGGGCTATAAAACCGTCAAGGAGCGCAGCGCAATAGCAAGATTCAAGTGCGTTGGCGAGGATGCGTATTTTCTTGCGTGGACCACGACTCCGTGGACGCTTCCGTCAAACGTAGCGCTTTGTGTTAATCCCAAGGAAAGCTACTGCAAGGTAAAGGCTGCCGACGGCAGAACGTACTACATGGCAAAGGCGCTCCTCGATACCGTGCTTTCTCCTCTTGCCGAGGATGGCGAGAGCGCTTATGAAATTCTTGAGCAAATGCCCGGCAGCGCTCTTGAATATAAGGAATACGAGCCCCTGTTTGCCTGCACGGGCGAATACGTGAGCTCGCTTGGCAAGAAAGCGCATTTCGTGGTGTGCGACAGCTACGTAACGATGTCGGACGGTACCGGTATCGTTCATATAGCTCCCGCGTTCGGAGAGGACGACTCAAAGGTTGGCAGAAGATACTCGCTCCCCTTCGTTCAGTTCGTTGACGCACAGGGCAATATGACTAAGCAAACGCCTTATGCGGGCACCTTCGTAAAGAATGCCGACCCTCTTATTATCAGCGACCTTGAAAAGGACGGAAAGCTTTTCTGCGCACCGAAATTCGAGCACGACTACCCTCATTGCTGGCGCTGCAACTCACCTCTTATCTATTACGCGCGCGACAGCTGGTTTATCGAAATGACAAAGGTGCGTGAAAATCTCATAAGAAACAACAACACCGTAAACTGGCTTCCCGAGAGCATAGGTAAGGGAAGATTCGGTGACTGGCTTGAGAATATTCAGGACTGGAGCCTTTCAAGAAACAGATACTGGGGCACTCCCCTAAATATATGGGAGTGTGAGTGCGGTCACAGGCACTCCGTCGGCTCTATTGACGAGCTTCGCCGTATGTCCGACAACTGCCCCGAGAATATAGAGCTTCACAGACCCTTTATTGACGATGTAACCATCAAATGCGATAAGTGCGGTAAGCAAATGAAAAGAGTCAGCGAGGTTATCGACTGCTGGTTCGACTCAGGCTCAATGCCCTTTGCTCAGTGGCACTATCCCTTTGAAAATAAGGAAATATTCGAAAGTCAGTTCCCCGCAAACTTCATAAGCGAGGGCGTTGACCAGACGCGCGGATGGTTCTATTCGCTCATGGCAATCTCAACCTTGATTTTCGACTGCGCGCCTTATAAAAACGTGCTTGTTCTCGGTCACGTGCTTGACAAGGACGGACAGAAGATGTCTAAGTCCAAGGGTAACGCGGTCGACCCGTTTGAAGCACTTGAGCAATACGGCGCAGACGCTATCAGATGGTATTTCTACTCAAATTCAGCGCCTTGGCTTCCCAACCGCTTCTACGGCGATGCCGTTGTCGAGGGACAGAGAAAGTTTATGGGCACGCTTTGGAACACCTACGCCTTTTACGTTCTTTACGCAAATATAGACGGCTTTAACCCCACGGAATATGTCCTTGATAAGAGCACTCTCTCCGTTATGGATAAGTGGGCGCTTTCAAGACTTAATTCTACGGTTAAGAAGGTTGACGAGTACCTTGAGGGCTACAAAATAACCGAGGCGACGCGCGTTCTTGAGAGCTTTGTGGACGAGCTTTCCAACTGGTACGTTCGCCGTTCAAGAGAAAGATTCTGGGTTAAGGATATGCCTACCGATAAGGTGAACGCATATATGACCCTTTACACCTCTCTTGTGACCTTGTCTAAGCTTTGCGCGCCCTTGATTCCATTTATGAGCGAGGATATATACAGAAATCTCGTTTGCTCAGTAGACGCCGGCGCGCCCGAATCCGTCCATCTTTGCGATTATCCCGTGTGTGACGAAGGCTATATCGATACCGCGCTTGAAAATGATATGGCAAGAGTTGTAGACGTCGTAGAGCTTGGCAGAGCCTGCCGTAACAGCGCCTCCGTCAAGAACCGCCAGCCCATACAGACTATGTACGTCAAGGCAGAGGGTACTCTCAGTGACGATTTTGTCAGCGTAATAGCTGAGGAGCTGAACGTAAAAGAGGTTATATTTACCTCTGACGTAAGTGAATTTACCACCTATTCCTTCAAGCCCCAGCTTCGTACGGTAGGTCCTAAATACGGCAAATACCTTGGCGGTATAAGAAGCACTCTTTCAACGCTTGACGGCAACGCCGCTATGGCAGAGCTTGATAAGACGGGCGAGCTTCACCTTAATATAAACGGTGACGGTATCGCTCTTACAAAAGAGGATTTGCTTATCGAAATGACAAAGAAGGACGGCTTTGAGTCTCTTTCCGATAACGGCGTGACTGTCGTAATCGACAAAAATCTTACTCCTGCTCTTATCGAGGAGGGTAACGTAAGAGAAATCATATCCAAAATCCAGACTATGCGTAAGGATAGCGGCTTTGAGGTTATGGATAATATCAAAATTGCCTTTACCGGTAACGCAAAAATTCTTGAAATCGCTATGAAAAACGCCGAGGAAATAAAGGACGAAACTCTCGCTCTCGGCATCGAGGAGGGAACTCTTCAGTTCTCCCGCGAGTGGAATATCAACGGCGAGAAGGTAACGATTTCCGTAGAGAGATAATTTTCAAAAAATAAAAGCGGGCTGAGAGCCTTTTGCGAAATGCAATTAGGAGCTTTCAGCCTGCTTGTTTTTTTTATTTAGCTTTTTATCTTGAAAATCTTAGAAAGTATCTTAGCTATATACTTAGGCGGATGTATAATAATTACTCTCACGGTATGTTTCACTTTCTTCTGAGGCTTTACCTCTGATATTATTATACGCCCCTTTCGCCCTTTTGTGACAGGTAGATTAAAAGCACGCTGACGTCAGCGGGATTTACTCCGCTTATGCGCGATGCCTGACCGATATTAAGAGGCTTGATTTTGTTAAGCTTCTCCGATGCCTCAATACGCAGTCCAAGAATCTTGGAATAATCAAGCTCACGTGGAAGATGCATATTTTCAAGTCTTTTTTGCTTTTCGACCTCCGCGTATTCACGCTTGATATAGCCCTCGTATTTTATGCGTATTTCAGCGCCCCTAAGCACGCTTTTTGATAAAACGGGTCTACCCGTGTCAATTTCCGAGAGAATTTCATAGTTAAGCTCAGGTCGGCGCAAAAGCTCTGAAAGCTTAGTGCCCGTCGTAATTTTTGCGGAGCCGTTTTCGCTAAGAATCCTGTTAACACTCTCGCTCGGTGCAATGTTTATTTTGCCGACCCTCTCGATTTCCGCTTCTATCGCGGCTTTCTTTTCGAGGTATTTTGAGTATCTTTCCTCATCAATCAGGCCGATTTCATATCCTATCGGCGTGAGTCTTTCGTCCGCGTTATCCTGCCTTAATATCAGACGGTATTCGGAGCGGGACGTCATCATTCTGTAAGGCTCGCGCGTTCCCTTGGTAACGAGGTCGTCTACAAGAGTGCCTATATACGATGATGCGCGTGAGAGCACGAGCGGCGAAAGATTTAAGGCGCTCCGCGCGGCGTTGATTCCCGCAATAAGACCCTGCGCCGCCGCCTCCTCGTACCCCGAGGTGCCGTTAAACTGACCTGCGCCGTAAAGACCGCGCACCGCCTTAAACTCAAGGGTAGGGTACATCTGCGTCGGCTCGGCAAGGTCGTATTCTATGGCGTATGCATAGCGCATTATCTCTGCGTTTTCAAAGCCATCGAGTGAATGGAGCATATCGTACTGTACGTCAGTCGGCATCGAGGTAGAAAAGCCCTGTATATACATCTCCTCGGTGTCGAGTCCGCACGGCTCAACGAACAGCTGGTGCCGCTGCTTATCCGCAAATCTGATAAGCTTCGTTTCAATTGACGGACAGTATCTGGGTCCCTCTCCGCTTATGTTTCCGGAGTACATAGCGCTTCTGTTAATGTTGTCTAAAATTATTTTGTGCGTCGCTTGATTTGTGTAAACAATGTGACACGGGGTGAGGTTTACGTCCTTTTCTTCAAGTCTTACCGTTCTTTCGGAATACGGTGACGGCTCGCTTTCCCCCTCTTGTAATTCAAGACGTGAAAAATCTATCGAACGGCGGTGGACTCTCGCAGGCGTGCCGGTCTTAAAGCGCAAAAGCTCAATGCCTATTTCCTTTAGCGACCCTGTCAGCGCCGCCGCGCCCGTCATACCGTCCGGCCCTGCCTCATATACCTTGTCTCCAACGTAAATTTGGCTTCTTAAATACGTTCCCGTAGCTATGATCACCTTGTCCGCGTGCCATATTTCGTCAAGATGAGTTTTAACGCCGATAACGGAGCGTTTGCCGTTTTCGGTTTTAGTCAGTATCTCGGTAATTTCGCCTTGTACGAGCCGTAGATTCCTTTGCGACTCAAGCGTTTTTTTCATCTGCTTTTTATATTCCGCTCTGTCAGCCTGCACTCGCTTTGAGTGGACCGCCGCGCCCTTGCCGAGGTTTAAGGTGCGTGACTGTATCGTTGCCTTGTCAGCGGCATATCCCATTTCACCGCCGAGCGCGTCAATCTCATAAACGAGATGTCCCTTTGCGCTTCCGCCTATGGACGGATTGCAGGGCATATTACCCACAGAATCGAGATTTATCGTGAAAAGCACGGTATCGACACCAAGCCTTGCGCTTGCCAGCGCCGCCTCAATTCCTGCGTGTCCTGCGCCGATTACCGCTACACGGGTATACAGTTGATTCATATTTTTCCTCACCGTCTAAAATTTAATTCGGTAAATATTCACGGTTTTTCCGCTTCTTTCGTCAAGCTCAAATATAACGCCGTTTGCAACGCACACGCCGCACGCCGGCTTGTATTTTTCGGGGAGTCTTGTGCGAAGTCGGTAAATCATCGTTTTAGCATCCATTCCGAGCACGCCGCCGCTTTCTCCGCACATACCGACGTCGGTGATATATCCGGTACCAAGGGGCAAAATCTGCTCGTCTGCCGTCTGTACGTGTGTGTGAGTGCCGAAAACCGCGGATATTTTTCCGTCGTACGCATACGCCAGGGTCAGCTTCTCACCCGACGCCTCTGCGTGAAAATCAAGCACGGCAAGGTCATATTTTCCGTCCTCAATTTTCAAAATTCTGTCAATATAAGTGTACGGCGAGTCAAGCGAGGGCTCCATAAACGCGCATCCGAGCGCATTGATTACGAGAAGCCTGTATCCGTTGCAGTCGAAAAGAGCATAGCCGCTGCCCGGCGCGCCGTCCCCGAAGTTGACAGGGCGCAATATCTCGCGCGTGTCGTCAAGATAAGAGTAAACCGACTTGTTTCTTAAGGTGTGGTTTCCGCCCGTTATACAGTCCGCGCCGTGGCGCAAAAGCTCCTCGCTCATCTCCCTTGATATTCCTGAGACAAACGATGCGTTTTCTCCGTTTACAATACAAAAATCAACACCGTATTTTTCTCTGATTTTCCAGAGATTATCTTTAAGATGTACGACCCCATTGGGGCTCGTAACGTCACCGATAGCAAGTATCTTCATTTTTTAAAATTCTTTCTGTTTTGTCGTTTTCATCAATATTATAGTCTATTTTCACAAATGGGTCAAGTGCTTTTTCACAAACATCAAAATTATTTGTATAAAAAAATCAAAACGACTTGATTTTTTACTTTCTTTCTGTTAGACTTGTCTTGAGTGCTAAAATATTTGTAATTTATAGCGCGCGAAGGCTTTAATTACAAAAATACCCAAAATAGAGGAGAATTTGCTATGTATAATTTCAGTGCGGATTTTAGACGTTGCTACGACAACAAGCAGCCCTACAGCTTTTACTGCGAAAAAAACTCTCATTTTACGCACAAGTTCGGCTACGTTGAAAACGACGAATACGTCATAAACTGCACGGGCGGCAGGAACTTTATTCTTACCCCCGACTTAGAGAGCTTTACGCTCAAAGAGCGGTTTTGCATTATTAAGCCCTTGCTCTACACTTTTGAGCTGGGAGCATATTTCGGCTATAATCACGACACACGAAGGGGTTATCTTGCCAAAGCTCTTATTGACGAGCTCGAAAACACGCTTAAGCTCTCAATTTGCGAGGTAAACGTCAACACGAGGACCGAGATAGCGTCTAAGACGTTTGAAAACGTAGTATTAGAGGCGGAAAATTATTACCCCCTTACGCTCGACGTCAGCTCCGGTCAGTGCACGATTAACGTAAACGGCTACGAGGCAACGTTTGAGGGCAGCTTCTCCAAGGGTCAGATTGCTCTTACCAAGGAAATGGGCGGAGCAGGATATAAGATAAAGAGCCTTACGATTACGTCAAACGACGAGATAAAGAGTGAGAGCGTATACTCTAAATCCTTCACTCTCCCAAGATACGAGGGCAACCCTTATCCTTACATTATCGACCTTGAAATTATAAAGTACGAAAACGGCGTCAAGGAGCTTATCACAAAACTTCACGGCGGCGTTGCGCTTGCGACTAAAACAGACCCGAGAATCTCGTCTTGGACCTCGAACAGAGACCAGTTTGACAGAC
>JAZRNI010000116.1:0-4254 GCA_045648105.1 Eubacteriales bacterium
GCTTTCCATATCACGCGCGACGCAGTTGCGCTATATCACTCCGCGTTAGCGGACAAGAAAGGTCTTTATTGTGGCAAAAACATCTCACGAGTTAGCTATCGAATTTGCAGTTGAAATTACCGAATTATGCTCAAGAATAAAGGGGCGTCCCGAATATACGAAGCAGCTTATTAGAAGTGCATCTTCAATCAGCGCAAATATTGCAGAAGCAAAATACGCCGAAAGCAACGCGGATTTCGTACATAAGTTAGAAATTGCTCAAAAGGAAGCAAGTGAAACAGAAAATTGGCTCTGCGTTTTATGTAAGAGCGGTATTATTGACGAACAAACATTTAAATCTTTACGTAATAAGTGCGGAAAAATCAGAAGAATGTTGATCGCTTCAATCACTACCGTTAAATCAAAAGCAAACGGACAAAAGTGACTTTTGAGCAAAACTCGAAAATATAATTTACAGCTGTTTAGTATAACATATCGACGTGAATTGAGGAGAAAATATGAAAAATTGGATATTATACGATAGTGGATCAACCATCGGTAAAATTGGATCGGAAGATGGGAAAATCATTTTTGATGAGGAGTATGAAAATAGCTGCCGAATTACACTTGAAGAAACGAAATCTATCCCATACAGTATAACTTGCGGAGTATACGGTTTTATGTGTCATACCGTATTCGCAAAAACAGAGTTAGAAGCAAAAGAAAAATACGAGTGTATGAAAAGAGAGGTAAAAGACTTTATAGATTCGTATACAGAAGAAACAGATGAGGTAATTTGGGTTGAAAGCTTCGTTGAAAAGTGGTAAAATGAGACTTTTTAGAGTTTCTACCTCCGTTTTTGACCTATTTTGAGACCTTTTGGAGTCTTGACCCACGTCGAAAGTTTAGTTTGTCTGCAACGGCAGACAAACTAAAGCGATATAAATCCCTTGGGGGATTCGGTTCTTCGCTTATGCTGAAAGGATTTGGCGCAAGCGGCGGTACATACGGAATTTCCGCATTGATAAAAAGGCAAAACCCGAAATGAATAAAAGAAGGGTTTAATCACGAAAGAAAGGTAAAAATATGAAAGCGACAGTTGCGATAGATTCGTTTAAGGGAAGCCTCAATACCTTTCAGTCGGGAGAGGCGGTCGCTCTCGCGATACGCGCCGTATACCCGGATGCAGAGGTGAAGATATGTCCCTTGGCAGACGGCGGCGAGGGTACGGTCACAGCCGTTATTTCTGCGCTTGGCGGAGAGATATGCAAGGCTGAGGTTTGCGGCCCTCTCGGAGAGAAGCTTATTGCGGAATACGGAGTTGTGGCGTCAAAGAAGCTTGCGGTTATTGAAATGAGCGCGGCGGCAGGTATCACGCTCGTCCCCGAGGCAAGGAGAAATCCCCTTAACACAACAAGCTACGGCGTTGGCGAGCTTATAGCGCACGCGATAGAAAAAATGGGCTGCCGACAGTTTTTAATCGGTATCGGCGGTAGCGCCACGAACGACGGCGGATTAGGTATGCTATCGGCGCTCGGCTTTGAGTTTCTTGATAAGGACGGCTTGCCCGTCTCGCACTTTGGCAGGGGGCTTGCCGATATTGCGAAAATTAACACGGGTAGGTGCTTGCCCGCGCTTAAGGAGTGCAAATTTGAAATTGCCTGTGACGTTAACAATCCCCTTTGCAAAGAGAACGGATGTAGCAGAATTTACGGACCTCAAAAGGGCGCAAACGAAGAAATTATACGCGATATGGACGAGTGGCTTCAGCGCTATGCCGCGCTTACTAAGGCGGTTTGCGAAAATGCAGATGAGAGCTATCCCGGCGCAGGTGCGGCAGGGGGACTTGGCTTTGCTTTTCTTTCCTATCTCGGCGCTTCGCTCACGTCGGGAATTGAGCTTGTAATAAAAGCTACGGAGCTTGAAAAGCATATCGAAAGCGCCGACGTGGTAATTACCGGAGAGGGTCGGCTTGATTCGCAGTCCTGTATGGGTAAAGCGCCCATCGGAGTTGCAAGGGCAGCCAAAAAATACAAAAAAGCGGTTATTGCTTTTTCGGGCGCGGCTGCAAAAGACGCGCGGCTTTGTAATGAACACGGAATAGACGCTTTTTTTCCTATCGTACGTACGCCCTGCTCTCTTGAGGACGCTATGGATACGAATAACGCTTTTGAAAACTTAAAAAACACCGCGGAGCAGGTATTCAAGCTTATAAAAGCCTTTGGTGGATTATGATTTCTTATTTGATTTTTTATAAAATAGTACAGCTTTTTGCCGTTATGCTGCTCGGCTTTGCGCTCGTCAAGCTGAAAATTGTAAAGAGCTCGGATTCGCTCGTTCTGTCTAAGATATGTCTGTATCTTCTTTTGCCGGCTACGGTGCTTTCGTCGTTTGATATTGCTTTGACAGGCGAGATAAAGAGCGGCTTACTCTTGTCATTTGCAAGCGCGATAGCTATTCACACCGTCTTGCTCTTATTTGATTTTCTTTATAAAAAGCTCTTTCGGGCGCAGAGCGTGGAGCGCGCGTCGGTTATGTATCCGAATGCGGGGATTTTGATTATCCCGATTGTTTCCTATGCGCTTGGAAAGGAATGGGTAATATACTCTTGCGCGTATTTGTCCGTGCAAATTGTTTTCCTTTGGACGCACGGGGTCGGGCTGTTTTCAAAGGAGCGGGGCTTCAGCTTCAAAAAAATTATTCTTAATCCCAATATTATTGCCGTTATTTTAGGCGCTGTGCTGTTGCTCTTCGGTCTTCGTCTGCCTACCTTCGTTTCCGAAATTACCTCGTCACTTGGCGGTATGATAGGCAACGTGGGTATGCTGATTGCGGGTATGACGATAGCAAATATAAGCTTTAAGGACATAATGAAGGATAAAAGGCTTTACTCCGTGTCCGCTTTAAGGCTCGTCATAATTCCCCTCGTTTTGCTTGCTATAATAAGGCTTGCTTTGCTTGTGATTCCCGTAGCAAATGCCGAAAATATACTGCTGATTTCATTTCTGGCGTGTATAACACCGTCTGCCGCGACCGTTATGCAATTTGCTCAAATTTATAATAATGACGAGCCGCTTGCCGTATCAGTTAACGCATTTACGGCGCTTGTCGGTATGGCTACGATGCCGTTACTCGTTTTTCTGTATTTTCTTTAATAATCTGTTTTACGAAGGGAAAAAGCGCGAATGGAAAAGAAAATTGACAACGTTCTCTTTTTAAACCGAGGGGACGGAGAGCAGATAGTTTACAGGGTTTTATTTACGTATTACAGCGAAAAGCTCAAAAAGGATTATGCGGTTTTTTATAATGAGAAGGACGAAAATGACCTTGTCGGATTCAGCTTTGACGAAAATAAAACGCTATATGAGCTACAGAGCGATGAGGAGTTTGCCGCTCTCAACGCGGCGCTTTCAGAATTTGACGCGCAGTAGATATAAATCCGTATTTACGGAATACAGGAGAGATAAATGAAAGCATTTATTAAAAAGTTTTTCAAGAGCATATTTGTCGGAGTGGGCGGAGTGTCGCCCGGACTCAGCGGCAGCGTTATGATGATAATACTCGGACTCTACAGGGAGACTGTGGACGCGATAGCATCAATTTTCAAGAATTTCAAGAAGAAATTTATGCATCTTTTTCCCGTCGTTCTCGGTATGCTTGCCGGTATGCTTCTTTTCAGCAAGGCTATTAACTTCTTTTTAAATAATTTCGAGATGCACACGCGATATACCTTTTTCGGACTCATCTTAGGCACTCTTCCGCTTTTCTATAAGGAAGCCCGTAAGAACGGCTACAAAAAAAGGCACTATCTTTTCATACTGGGCGCGTTTTTAGTGAGCTTTTCGCTTTTCACGCTTAACAGTCAGTTCTTCCCTACCGTCACAGAGCCTAATATTTTCCAAAGCGTGCTTATAGGCTTTGCGGTTATAAGCTCGTCAATAGTGCCCGGAGTTGACTCGGCGGTTATACTGTCCTCGCTTGGGCTTTACGAAATTTACGTTTCCTCTCTTGCCGAGCTCAACTTTTCCGTTCTTCTGCCTATGGCAGCGGGCGCACTCGTAGGCGCACTTAGCGTTTCGTTTATTATTTCAAAGCTATTAAAGCATTTCTACACGGCGACATTTTCAAGTCTTTTCGGTCTCTTTATTGGAATGATACCGACAATTTTCAATGAAAGCTGCGTGCCCGCGCTTGATACGAGAACGCTCGTGTGCGTTTTGCTTTGTATTTTAGGCTTTGCGGTATCGCTTTTTATGGGCAACGCCGAGGAAAATA
>JAZRNI010000117.1:0-23774 GCA_045648105.1 Eubacteriales bacterium
GCACGAGGCGGGCTGCAGGACCGTTGAGGAATGTAGGCAAAGGACGGAAATCGAAAAGGAAGAAAGACGCGCGCAGAATGCCAAAAGGAAAACGCCGAGGGACAAGGGCGAAAAGGAGAGGTACGGAAATTTTGATATTGAGGACGCATTTGCCAAGGCTCTTGAGAGAAGCTACGGAAATGACGGCTGACGGAGGTCTGTATGTACGGAAACGAGAATTTTGAGAAAGTAAGGTCTGTAATTGAGAACAGACGCCGTGAGGCTATTGCTACGTCGGAAAGGCGCTACGAGCACGTGCATATGCTCAACGGCAAAATTAAGGAAATAGACGATGAGCTTTCACGCACCGGTCTTTTGATTTTCAAGGCCGCTTGCGAGGGAAAGGACTTGGACGGTATCCGTAAGAGGAACGCCGAGCTTTTAAAGCAAAGAGAGGCAGAGCTTAACAATATCGGATTTAGCGCTGACTATACCGACGTCCATTACTCGTGCCCCGACTGTGAGGACACGGGCTTCGTTGATACGAAAATGTGTCTTTGCATGCGCCGTATGCTTATAGAGGAGAACATAGCTTCTTCGGGAATTGGCAATCTTATAGAAAAGCAATCGTTTGACAACTTCGATTTGAATTGGTACAGGGACAACCCCGAAACGTACGAAAAAATGAAGAGCAATTTTGCGAAGGTGAAAAGATTTGCAGAGGAATTCAGACTTCCCTCGTCTAAAAATTTAGTTTTGTTCGGTACGACGGGAACGGGCAAGACGCATATCACCACCTCTATAGCAAAGGTTCTGATTGAGCGCGGATATGACGTAATTTACAACTCTATTCAGAACATAATTGACGCCTTTGAAAACGATAAATTCAGACACGGGTACGGATATTTCGAGCCGCAGAGTCAGAAATACCTTGACTGCGACCTTCTCATAATAGACGATCTCGGTACTGAGTTTTCAACTCAATTTTCTCTGTCTGTCATTTACAATATACTGAACATAAGACAAAACAAGGGGCTTCCCACCGTTGTTTCGACAAATCTGAAGAATGCCGAATTTAACAGCAAATACGAGGACAGAATTTACTCTCGACTCGTCGGCCGCGACTCAATACTTTTAAAGTTCGATGGCCGTGATTACAGGATAAACAACAGATAAACAAAAGCTTCACGTCAAAAAGCTCTCGCTTCGCATATTTTGCGAAACGAGAGCTTTTCTTCGTTTAATTATTCTTCACCGCTGTCGGAATCAAGCTGCGGTACGTATAGACCGGAGAATCTGTCCGCAAGCTTATGTGCGGCGTCCACGGTTTCCTTAACGTAGTCGACATATTCCTCATATTCGTCCATAAAATCGAGATAATCGGAATACATCTCTGTAAGCGTTGCATCGGATTCCGGCGGGAATTTTTTGTAGGTATATCCTACGAGAGTAAGAGCCTCGTAGATGGCAACGAGAGATTCGTTGAAGCTTTTGCCGGTGTTGAAAAGGCTTTCAACCGTAGTGAGAGCAACCTTGATATCGCTCTTCTTCGCAAGACCGCGCTTCTCTTCATCCTGGTCCTCTCCGCTGTCCTCGCCGTAAGGTACCCACGATGACATCGTCTGCCACTCGTAGCCTACAGGAGTGTCGCCGTCATCAACAATTTCAAATACAACGGCTGCGTCGTAGCCGATTGAGTTCTTGCTCTGAATTACGAGCTTCTGGATGCTGTCTCTGCTATACTCAGGAGCGCCGCCGTTGGTTACGGAGTCTCTCTGTGCATAGGTGGTGTTGAATGCGAACTTGTAAGCCGTACGGATAGAGAATACAAGCTCCTCTGAGGGAGATACGAGAGTCGCACGGAGAGTTATTGCATCTCCAGCCTCGTTACGGTTTACAAGCCAAGCAACCTTTCCGTCCTCGCTGACGGTGATATTCTGCGCCGTATGAGCAACCCATTCTACGCTATATACAAGCTTAAAGTTAAGCTCATCCTGCACAACTACAGTCTTTCTATCGTTCGTTACGAACAAGCCGCGCCTTGCAGAGCTTACAAGTCCTGCATAAACAGCCTCGTTATCAAGAATTGCGTAAGAGCCATGCTCGTTTTCATAGGTGGAGCTTATAATACCGCCGGCAGTTTCGCTCTGTCCGTATGGGTAAACCTTTTCAGAGTCTTCGCCTACGAAGTAGAGTACGTTCTGTCCTTCGGGGTTAACTCTGTAATATCTGTTTCTCGTAGTGCCGTAGTAGTCGTAAACTGAAGTATTTTCACTGCCGAGGTCCATAAACCATACGATACCCTCATTGTGATAAATGAAGTTACCGGAGTCAATCTGACCGTAATTACAGCCGTTAGGTCCGCCCATAATACCCGTGTAAAGCGCACCGTCTGACCAGTCGGAGCGGACAACGTAAGCCTCAAGTCCCGACATATAGTAGCTCAAGGGGAGCTCGGGCTGCTCTTTCACACCGTCAAACGGATAGAAGAGGAGGTCGAATACGGATACCTGCTTTTTGCCCGATGCAAGCTGTTGCGCGCGTACAGCGATGAGAGTCTCGTCGCCGAACATCTTGCCTACGTAGTTGAAAATTTGTGTTTCCATACCGGCAAGAGGACCGGAAACTCCGTCAAAGCCGCTATCGTTGTAGTTCCAGATAACACCGTCGCTGGACTCGATATGGAGCGCATAGTAGCCCGTCTTGTCAAGTCCCCACGTATTAGCAAAGCCGTAGGTGCTTCCTGCCGCGCTGTCAAGCGACATAATGAGGAAGAACAGCTGATTTGTGCTGTAGCACCAGTTAGTAGCGGACTCTATAAACGCGCCGTCGGGTGCGTAAACGTCAAGACCGGAAAGGCAAAGACCCGCGAGGTTATTTCCTACGAGATAGTAAACATCCTCAAGGTATTCGTTTCTGTCCATAATCGCCATAGCACCGATAATCATACCCGATGCGCCAACTGCGTTCCAGAAATCGTCTCTTGTGATATACTCGCTTTCATCGCCAAGAAGTCTCAAGCCTTGCATAGAGAGACCCTTGCTTGAGGTTGCGCCGTGGCTCACGCCTTTATCGTAAATTGCGTCGGAAAGAACGTTTACGTCCTTGCCCATTGCGGTAAAGGCATTGTAAAGCCAGTCGTACGCAAGCGCGAAGTAGGTAGTAGCCTGTGCACAGTCAATGAAATATCCGTGGCCCCAGTGCTCCCAATCTGCAAGAGTAAGCATATAGTCGTATGCAAGCTTTGCGTACTTTTCGTTAGATGTTATTTGATATGCGAATGCAAGGGGGAGAAGCTTCTCGGTAAGTGCTACGAGGGTGTCGGTTCTGCCGTCCTGTGAGCTGTAGCCGTCCTCGGTATCGCTATCTCCGTTCACTCCCTCAAGGTCTACGCCGTCGTCGTATATGTTAACGGGAGATTTACCGTTCTGTATACCGACGTACGCATTGCTTGAGTCAAGCTTTGCGATATCGTTATATAAAGCATCTGCCTTGTCTATAATTTGCTGAATATACGCCTTAAGAGCTGCATCAGTCGCGGTATTGTACTTATCCTTGAGAGTATCGAAGGTTGACTGATTTGCTATAAGGTAGGGGTGATTGAAGGACGTTTCGGTATCACCGTTCTTAACCGTAGTGTTTTCCTTAACGTCGTTGTAAATTTCTTTACCGCTGTTAATGTAGTCGTCCTTGAGCGTGGAGGTGCTGACACCGAAGATAAATTTCTTCATAATGCCGAGCATTACGTCAAGGTTGTCGTTTCTGTTAACGATGTCTACTCTTTCGCCGGTTGATTCGGAAATAACCTCTTCATATATGAGGACAAGTCCCATATCGTCATACGTTACTGCCCAACCCGGGAAAAGCTTTTCAATGTCGCTGATACCTATAGTGAGGTATTTGTCCCCGCTCTCTGTAGTAATGTAGCCGGGGGCGCTGTTAAGAATAACGCTTTCGCCCGCAACGGTTGCTGTCGTGCGGCCCACCGTAACGTAGGTTGCCGTAGTACCGGTTGTGATATCGTACGATGCCTCGTCCGGGTGAATCAAGTAAGGGAAGCCTATGTAGTTAAGCAGAAGATCGAGTGAAACTCTTACCTCGCCGTCTACTATAACGGGAGCGCCGTAGCTGCCGCCCTCAAAGATGGGTTTTCTTACGTCTCTGACCAGAGCGTAGTTAACGCCGACCTTCATACAAAGCGCATCCGCAAGAATCTGCGATACGGTCTTTTCGTTAGCATTCTTCTGAACAACGATGGTTTTGGGCATAAGAGCATTAATCTTTGAGCCTGCATCCTCATCTGCGCCTGTCAGCGGAAGAGGCGTGGGAACTGCCGAGCCGTTGTAGATACGGAGGTCGTCAATGCAGTAGCCTGAGCCGATGTTGGTCGAGCCCTTCGGAGGAATTATAAAGGCTACGCCCGAAACACCCTTATCAGCGCTTGAGTTGTATGTGCCTGTAAACGTAGAGCTATACTGATAGGTACGAGTCTCCTCGTCAAGGTCGCCATAGTGTACGGTTATATTTTTCTCATCTACAGTCCAGTCGAAGGAAAGGGCTACGTTAAGCCACTCGTCTCCGATAGTTCCGATTTCTACGGGAGAAAGGCTGTTAAACATAAGCTTATCGCCCGTAACGTAGAGCACGCTGGAGGTTGATACGCCTGATGCGTTGCTGTACGAAAGTATCTCACCGAAATTCTCGATATAATCGTCCGCCTTAATGCGAAGCTCGATTACCGTACCGAAATCCTCCTCCTTAGCAAGCGAGGTTCCGAAGCTAAACGAAAGGGAGCCTCGAGTGCTTTTTATTGTGGATTCAAGACGCATAAAGTAGTTATAGTCTGCGTTTTCGGTTTCTTCATAATCGATAGATACCTTGTGCGTTTGGAGCTGGACTGTGTTAAAGCCGTTATCGAAATCCCAGCCCTCTTCATAGTTTCTGTTGTAAAGAATCTCTATATCGCCGGTCTTGACCTCTTCGTCCGTTGCCGACTCGCCGTCGGAGTCAGCAGATGCGAAAATTGCAAATGACGATACGAGGGAGGCTAATACCAATATAAGCGCTAAAATTCTTTTCAGTTTGATTTTCATATTTTAATTACCTCCCTTATTATTTTGAAAACAAGCTTTTGACGATTTCAAGAATAACCGAGTTAATGGATATAGTTCTTACAGAAAGAACAACCTCGCTCGTCTCTTCAAGTAATTCGTTTGTGGGGTTAATGCCTGCCTTGTATTCAGCAAGCTTTTCATTGTAGGTGTTAAGCGCGTTTTCAACGCCCTTCACCTCTATATCCACATCCTCAACGTACTGAGCGCATAAAACGAGGATTGCGTATATATCCTTATTGGTCTTTACGTACTTAAGCTTCGTAGCCTCTTCAACGAAGAGCCTGCCTATTTCTTCCTTAGCTTCAAGAAGAACTCTGTAGTAGTCGTAAATTGCAATAGCGTTCTTTGCTTCCTCAGAGCTTACGTTCATAAGGCAGATAGCCTGTGCAGCCTCATCGCAAAGCACCTTGAGCTCTTTGTATGAGTTCGTAGCCTGCATTCTCTTTGCGAGATTTATAAAGTGGTAGGTGTTCTCTTCTATTGCGGCGCTGTAGTCCTCCTCAAGACTCTCCATCTCGCGCTTATATACCTCGTAAATTTCGATAAGAGGAATTATTGCCTCGTGCTCAAAGTCAACGTCGTTATCCTTAATATAGTTCTCGACGAATGAGCAAACACCGAGTCTGGTGATGAACGAATCGGTAGTGGGATAAATGTCAAGTCTTTCTTTTATTGCAGTCGCATGCTTATCCTGCAGACGTGAGTAGAAGTAGGGGTAAATTATCTCAAACTCCGAAAGCGCCTGATCAAGACCCTTGTACGAGGGATCGTATACACCGCTTACAAGCACGCTTCTGATGGAGGTAACGTACCGGTCAATGTATTCCTCGTTCAGAGAGAAGAATTCTTCTGTCGGGGTGTAGCCCTTCATCGACGTAATAATATCGATACAATTCACAATCTTCTGAGTGTTTTCCTGAACACGCTGCTTGTCAATACGGGGCTGTGCACCGGCTATATGATCTAAGAGCGCTGTATCGGACTCTAATTCGAGCGTTTCCTCGTAGCTTATAACTGCGGGATCGTTCTTTACGAGCTCATAAACCGAGGAGTCGTAAAGCTCGCTGGCGTTGTACCACTTATTGACGTCTTCGAAACGCTTAACCATAGAAGCAACCGTCGTTGCTCTGTCAAATTTCTGAAGAGCCTCAATAAGCTTAACTACGTTTTCAATTCTCGTGATATCCTTGTTGACTCTATTGATATTTTGTTTGATATCGATAACGTCGGGGTCATCGAGCTGAATATAAGCGGCATTATCCTTAAGGAAGTTGCTGATACCGTTTATCAAACTCTTAACCGTGTCGAGATTTTTCGAGGTAACGGCTGTGGTGAAGGCATCGCCGACGGTACCCATCAGCTGCTCCTTTACCTGAGCTATTGCGGCGTCAAGGATATATGCGTTTCTGTTTTCAAGGAATTTCGTGAGAATCTCCGAGTAGGTGAACTCTTGGTCGACGTATTGACCCGTGCTTGAGTTATATATGCTTGCGACGAGCTTTTCGGACTGAATCGCAGAATCATTCTTTACGCTTTCATAGAGAACCTCTGCCTGGTTAAGGGCATAGTCTCTGTTTTGGGGTGAGTAATTTGCGTTAATGTATATACCCGTGTAGTACTTATAAAGCTCAACGTCGCTCATACCCTTGAGCTTATCTATGTCACGGTATCCGGTGCCCTGATAGAAGAGCATATTATCCATACATAGATTATAATGGTTAGCACCGGGCTGTATACGGAGAGTCGTAAGCTTATATGCGCTTGACTGCGCTACGGACCACCAGTAGCCTATCCATTCGTAGTCAACGTAAATTGTTGCTACGGGTATACCCTGACCGTTATCGGGCTTGTAGATGAGCGTTATATGGGTCCACTCACCGGGAGTAATAGCACCGTCAAAGGCAGTTTTGGCGTTTGTTTCGAATTTGATGGATGTGTATCGGTTAGTTTGTATAACGCCGTTATTGGTCGTAAAGAACTCCGTACCTACACGCGCGCCGTCAAATGCGTATTCCGCAAATCCAAGCTGCATCGCCTTGAAGCTGTCGCTCTTGGTCATAACGTCGAATTCTATAATGTATCCGTTAGACGTGTCGCCAAGCTTCATATCTATATACGCAACGCTGGAGGGCTGCTGAGCGTTTATTCCGTCCTCGCCCTTATCCTTGCCGAGAATAAACTCAGCGTATTTGTTGCCGGTATCGGGGTCCGTTCCAACTCCGAGCGTAGAGCCGTTGCCCGCACCTGTGGTGGAAGCCTCTCCGTGCCAGAGCGTGTAGGCGAATTTTCCGTCCTCCATATCGAATCTGTGCTGACCGCCCGTCAGTATGTACTCAGAAAGCGGGGTGTTATATTCAAGCTCAAGCTTTTTCTGATTGTTCTTGGCTTCAATGCTTGATTTAACCTCGTCTACAAGCGTCATAGTTTTATCATAATCATCGGCAGACTTCGAGATTGTGCTCTTGTATTTTGACAAGAGGACGGTAACTCTGTCAGCCGCAGCGTTAAGCACGTTATGCTTGGAGGTTCCGTTCACTCCGTAATTATTTGCTCCGAAATCATATGCGAAGTAAGCTGCAGCGTTGGACTTGAGCTCGTAGTACTGAGTCTGTCCAAGAGTCTGTAAAAGACGGTTGTACGTGTGCTTTGCGGAGGGCCTCAAGGCATCGGCTTCAATGGGGCAATCTCTGAGGAATACAAACAAAACAGATGCATCCGCTCTAAACGCGGTGTTATTCTGAATCAGCGAGTCGGCATCGGCGGTAAGCTTGTTTAAGAGAGCTTCCTTCTCATCGCCCTCAGCCGCCTTGTAACCGGCATACGTTTCAAAATACATATCGGCCATAAGGTTATTTAAGTCGGCTACGCCCTCAAGCCCCTCGATAAGGACACTTGCGATTTCAAGGATAGACGCATTAAGAAGCTTTCTTGCGCTCATTGCCTTATCGCCGTTGGGATTATAGAAATAAGTAGCGCCGTACTTGTTTTCCACAGGCTCAACTCCGTCACCGCTTTCCGTAGGCGCGTAGTAGAACTTAACCTCTCTGAGCTTGTTCAGGTAAACGCAAAGCTCTTCTATCAACGCCTTTCGCGCGGCAAGGTTTTTTGCCATGTCCGCCTCATCAACGTTTTCAAGCGGATATGCGTTGCACTTCTCAACGTAGCCGCTGATTATATCGGCAGTTACTGAATCGAAGGTATCCATAGCCTTATCAAATCCTTCCGTAAGAGGATCGACGGGTCTACTCAGAAGATAAATGCGAACGTTCGTATTCATAGTCGCCATTTTGTTGGCTGCGTCAGACAGCTTATCGGCGCTGTTGATATGCTCGTTCAATGTAGCGAGGTTGCCGGTGAAGTTAACAGCAGATGCGGACACGGTAATCGCACATACTGCGATAGCTACAACTGCAATCGCGATTAACAGCTTCTTCAGATTTTTCATTTTGCTCTCCTTATAAATATCAAAATATATTTAGTAAGAAAAGTATATCACTTAAAGAGAGGATTTTCAATGGGATTTTGCGCTTTTGGATAATTTGACTATAATTTTCTACTTTTTACACAAAGCAAGGGGAATTTTGACGCAGCGTTTCCTTTTATCTCGTATTTACCTTGCGGTTTTTACGTTCTTGGAGCAAAAAAGAAGGCCCGCCATAGTAAGACGAGCCTTTTTGAGTTATCGTATAAGCTTAAGTGCGTTTCCAATACTTTCTGTCAAGGGAACGGTACATTATAGCCTCGGCTATATGATCGGGCTTTATTCGTTCGGAGAGGTCAAGGTCAGCTATCGTTCTTGCCACGCGAAGCACCCTGTCGTGTCCTCTTGCGGAAAGACCGAGGCTTTCGAATGCGTCTTTCATAAGGCTTGCCGCCTCATCGGTCGGAACGCAGTATTTCTGAAAAAGCGGAACTGACATATTCGCGTTCAGTATTCCTTCTTTATCTCCGCCGCGGCGCAGTCTTTCGCTGGCAAACTGTCTTGCTCTGTTAACCCGCTCTCTGATTTGCGCGGAGCTTTCGCCCTTGGGACTCTTGCCCGATATTTCGTCGTAGGAAACGCTCGGAAGCTCGATTTCTATATCAATTCTGTCAAGCAGGGGTCCGCTTATTCTTTCGAGATACTTCTTGGCGGTTTGCGGCGTGCAGGTGCACTCGCGCTTGGGGTCTCCGAAATAACCGCACTTGCAGGGGTTCATAGCGCACACAAGCATAAAGCTTGCGGGGTAAGTGACCTTAGCCTGCGCCCGTGTAACGGTAATCTCTCCGTCCTCAAGGGGTTGCCTCAGGGATTCGGATACGCTTTTGGGAAATTCGGGAAGCTCGTCGAGGAATAAAATTCCGTTGTGAGCCATCGAAATTTCACCCGGCATCGGGTTAGTGCCGCCGCCGACGAGACCGACACGGCTAATCGTATGGTGAGGTGAACGAAATGGGCGTTCGGTAACGAGATTACCCTTTAAGCTGCCCATAATCGAATGTATTTTGGTGGTTTCTACCGCCTCGCCGAAGGTAAGGTCGGGCAGAATCGACGGGAGTCTTTTGGCAAGCATGGATTTACCCGTGCCGGGCGGGCCTATCATGAGAACGTTGTGTCCGCCGGCGCAGGCAACCTCAAGAGCTCTTTTTGCTTTATATTGACCGCGCACGTCGGCAAAGTCAAGCTCACGCTCCGAAAAAGAGTTCTGAAAGCTCCTTTTGTCAAAAATCTCAGGAGCTATTTGCGCTTTTCCGCACAGGTGGCCTACAAGCTCGTTAACCGTGCGTACTCCGTAAACCGTTACTCCCTCGACAACTGCCGCCTCGGGAGCGTTCTTATGCGGGACGAATACGCACGTCTTACCGGCGTCGCGCGCGCTGATGACCATTGGCAAAACGCCGTTTATTGCTCTTACCTCGCCCGAGAGGGACAGCTCTCCGATAAGACATTTGTCCGAAAAATCAAGGCCTCGCGGAATTTTGCCTTCGCATTGCAGTATTGCCGCAAGTATTGCAAGGTCAAAGGCAGTTCCCTCCTTTTTCCTGTCCGCGGGAGCCAGATTTATCATTATGTCAAGCGACGGAAATTTTATGCCGCTGTTCTCGCAGGCGGACATAACGCGGTTCTTTGCTTCTTTTACGGCAGTATCGGCAAGACCGACCAAATCAAATCTCGGTATACGGTCCCACGCGCTGCACTCAACGGTTACCTCAAAGCCCTCGATGCCCACAAGGCCCGACGTATAAATTTTTGATAGCATAAAAGTCTCCCCTATTGATAAGTCTATAAATACATTTTACACCTTTCCAAGCTCAAAATCAATACCCAAATTACCGCAAGACGGCTTGACAGAAGGAAAAAAATGTGCTATTATTGCAAGCGATAGGAAAATTGCGCCAAAAAGTTACACGGGGTGGCACTAAATACATTAAAACAGGCTTGGAGGACTTATGAAAGAGGTTTTTTCACGCACGGAGCTATTGCTCGGAGAAACGGCTATGGAGAAGCTGAGGAATGTGAAAATTATCATTTTCGGCATCGGCGGCGTCGGCTCTTACGCGCTTGAGGCGCTTGTTCGAAGCGGCGTTTACAACATAGACCTCGTGGACAGCGACGAGGTGTCGAAAAGCAATATTAACAGACAAATTATAGCAACGCTTGAGACGGTGGGCGCTCCAAAGGTTGACGCGGCAAGGCAAAGAGCCTTAACAATCAATCCCGACGCCAATATCAACACCTACAAGCTTTTTTACAACGAAGAAACGCAAGGCAGCTTTAAGCTTGGCGAATACGACTACGTAATTGACGCTATTGACACGGTGACAAGCAAGCTTTTGCTTATAGAAAACGCAAGCAAGAGCGGTGCGAAAATCATCTCGTCGATGGGTGCCGGCAACAAGCTTGACCCTACTAAATTCGAGGTTAGCGACATATATAAAACCTCGGTATGTCCGCTTGCGCGAGTAGTCAGGCAAAGGGCAAAAAAGCTCGGCATCAAGAAGCTGAAGGTGGTATATTCGAAGGAAGAGCCGCTTAAAAAAGTCGTCGATGATAGTGAAATAACGCGACACGCCCCCGCAAGTATCGCTTTTATCCCCTCTGTCGTCGGACTTATAATAGCGGGAGAAGTTATCAAGGATTTAATTAAATAAGAAAAGCCCCCTAGGAATGGCGTTATGTCCTTATCGGACAAATCGCGCTGTTTCCGAGGGGGTTTTCACATTTTTATCTTATATTCTTTTTCTTTTATCGAGCTTTGAGGCAAGGTAGGTGCCGAGCATTTGCAGGCCCTGTACCATAAGTATAAGCAACGCAACGGCGATAAACATTATAAGCGTCTGATAGCGGTAATATCCGTAGTTGATAGCGATTTTACCAAGTCCGCCCGCGCCGAGAGCACCGCTCATTGCGGAATAGCCGAGGATTGTCGTTACGGCAATGGTGAAATTGGAAATGAGCGACGGTACGCTCTCGGGAATTATAACCTTGCAAATTATTTGCATAGGCGATGCTCCCATGCTTTCAGCAGCCTCTATTATATTAGAGTCGACCTCACGAAGACTGCTTTCAACAAGTCTTGCCACAAATGGAGCTGCCGCTATCGTAAGCGGAACCGTCGATGCCAAGGTACCGACGGACGTACCGACAATAGCTCTCGTAAAAGGGATTACAAGTATCATCAAGATTAAGAACGGTATGCTTCTTAAAAGGTTTATAATTACGTTAAGTGTGGAAAGCAACCATTTAGGAAGCGGAAAAACGCCGTTTTTCTCACCTATGACGAGCAGAACTCCGAGCGGTAGTCCTATGATAATTGCGAAAACGGTAGAAAGGAATGTAACGTACAGCGTTTCCCATATAGCAAACGGGACCTCTTCTGACAAAATTTTTAAAGCGGCTTCAATTTTTTCCTTTGAAAACACAGCCTACACCTCCTCGTAAAACACATTTTCTGCTTTTCCGATGAATTCGAGGGCGCTTTTTACCTGATTTTCATCGTTTGGTATGCCAAGAAGCATGCTGCCGTAAATCTTATCGTCTATACAGCGCGTAGCGGCAGAGAGAATATTCGCGCAAACGCCACGTTCGAGCGCCATCGTGGAGATAAGCGGCGTTCCCGTCGCCTCAGCACCGTTGAACATAATGCGTATACGCTTTTCCTTGGTGGGGTTTGATACGATATCGTCAGCGCCGCCCGGAAATACGAGGCGCTTTGCCGCATTTGATTTAGGGGAAGCAAAGATATTGCCGACAAGCCCCTCCTCAACAACCTCGCCGCCGTCAAGTATCGCTACGTGGTTACAAATTTCCTGTACGACGCTCATCTGGTGGGTAATTACGACAACGGTAATTCCCATCTTGCGGTTTATTTCCTTAATAAGCTCCAAAATGGAATTTGTGGTGTTGGGGTCAAGCGCGCTCGTCGCCTCGTCGCAAAGAAGCACGCGCGGATTTGTTGCAAGCGCTCTTGCGATTGCTATTCTCTGCTTTTGTCCTCCGGAAAGCTGCGCGGGATACGCATTTGCCTTTTCGGGTAGTCCTACAAGCTCGAGCAGCTCCTCTGCTCTCTTTTTGGCTTCTTTTTTATCAATGCCCGCAAGCTCCATCGGAAAGCATATGTTTTTAAGACAGGTTCTTTGCATAAGCAAATTAAAGCTTTGGAAAATCATCGTAATTTCACTGCGCTTTTTACGGAGCGAGGCGGGAGAAAGCTTGTCCATATCAACGCCGTCTATTATAACCTGACCCTCGCTTGGGCGTTCAAGCATATTGATACATCTTACAAGCGTGCTTTTGCCCGCGCCGCTCATACCTATTATGCCGTAAATATCACCGTCGTTAATTGTAATATTGACGTTTTTGAGCGCGTGTACGGCATCTTTTCCATTGCCGAAGCTCTTGCTCAAATTTACAATTTCAATCATTTTTGACTCCTACAAAATTTTCTGTTAAACCGCACAAGCGGGAAGTCTGCGTAAGGCAGGCTTCCCGTTTTCATAGGCATTATTTCTTAATTGCGTCGAATGAATCGTACTCTGCGCTGTATACGCCCATAGGCTCGTGGTGTACCTCAAGCACAGATATAAGGTGAGTGTTGTTCTCAGCATTGAAATCGGTGAGGTAAGGAATGTGCTGGAAGTAGTTTGCGTCGTACTCGCCGTCCTCAACTACCATATTGGGCTGTACGTAATCGTTAAACTCGGTAATGGTAAGAGTAATGTTCTTTGTAGCAAGGATTTCCTTTGCCTTTTCAAGAATGTCCGCGTGAGGTGTGGGAGATGCCGCGATTTTGATTTCAGTACCTGCAAGTGCTGCGTAGTCAACGCTTGAGTCAAAGCCGTCAGCGCTGGGATTTACAAGGTCGCAAACGACAGCGCCCTTATAAGTGTCGTTTATGTAATTCTTTACTGCTACTGAGTTGATAGCTGCGATAAGAGCCTTAATCTTGGGGCTGCTTTCGTTACCCTCTTTTACGGTAATGATGTTGGGGTAGGATACGTCAGTTCCCTCGGTTACGAAGGGGGTAAGGCCTGCGCCTATTGCATAGTTGGAGTTGATTACCGCATACGTTACGTCGTCGAGAATGGAGGGTATCTGAGCTGCCTCAACCTCTTGGAATACGATGTTGTAGGGGTTATCCTTGATGTCTGCGGGAGTAAGAGTTTCCTTGGTGTTATCGGTAAGAGTGATAAGACCCTGAACCTCAAGAAGTCTTAAAGCTCTTGCTTCGTTTGTGGTGTCGTTGGGGATTGCAATTTTTACGGTGTCGCCGCCGCAGGACGCAAGCGCGAATACGGAGCACACGACAAGCGCAAGGCTTAATACAAGTGAGATAATCTTTTTCATTTTTGGTTTTTCCTTTCGTGAATCGGCGGCTTTTTGCCGCGTTTTGTTTTTGATGTGCTTATTGTATCACAGCTTTTGCGTTTTGTCCAATACCGCTTACATATTCCGAGTTATAGGAAAAAGCTATAACTTATATCCGTTATTGTTGTTTTTCAGATAATTCTGCATCTCTTCAATGAAGAAATTGGCCATTTTGCTGAGGTTGCTGTTTTTTCTCACTATGTAGCCTATCTCCATCGCGCTGTTCTGGTTTTCCGCATCGGACTCAAAGGGGACGGAGACGTATTCGCTTCCGTTAAGCTCCTCGCAGATAATACGCGGACAGAGTATATAACCGTTAAGTCCTACCATTAAATTTAATACGGTTGCTCTGTCACACACCTTAATCGTGCGCTGGTACTCGTTGGTGCTGAGTATTTCCTCCGAAAAATAAAATGAGCTGTTATCGCCCTGCTCGTAGGAAATGCAGGTGTACTCTTCAAGGTCGGAAAAGCTTATTGATTTACGTCCCGCCAGCGGATGACCGCACCACAGGTAGACGCAGGAATCACATTCCAGGAGTCTGTGGAACTCCAGATTATTATTATAAAGAAGCTTTGAGACTATTTTTCTGTTGAAATCGGAAAGATACAGTATTCCAATTTCGCTTTTTTGCGTGCTGACGTCGTCTATTACGTTTCGCGTTTTGCTCTCTCTCAGGGCAAATTCATACTTTCTTGCGTCAAAATTCTTCACCATTTCAACGAAGGCCTTGACAACGAAGGAATAGTGCTGAGTCGAAACGCCGAATTTCTTTTTGACACCGCCGATTTTGCCGTACTTTTCCATCATATTCTCATATTGCTGGTAAACCTGACGCGCGTAAGACAAAAACTCAGCTCCGTCACTGGTAAGAGACACGCCCCTTCCGCTTCTGTTGAAAATAGTAATTCCCATCTCGCGCTCAAGCTCCTTGACAGAGCTCGTAAGCGACGGCTGCGCTACGTAGAGCTGTTCAGCCGCCTTATTAAGCGAGCCGGTCTCCGAAATTGCGATTACGTATCTTAATTGCTGTAGTGTCATATTATCCTCACTTGTAAATTTAATCTATACGATATAGACAATATATCACAAAAATCTATAAAATTCAAGGCTAAAAAGCGAATTTTGCTACAATATTTATTATGGCGCAAAGAGCAATGCCGATAAGGGTGGGCATGAGGGCGCTGAGCACGGTGTATTTTACGCTTTTCGTTTCCTTATAAACCGTAATCAGCGTTGTTGAGCAGGGAAAGTGAAAGAGGCAGAATACGCACATACAGACGGCGCTGACAGGCGTAAATCCGTTTGAAAGCAGGAGCTCTGAAAGAGACAAATCAAAGGAAGAGCCTATACTGTACAGACTTACCGTGATAGGTATAACCATTTCCGATGCGGGCAGGGCTAAAATAAACGAAAGCAGGATTACACCGTCAAGACCGATAAGCGCAGCGGCAGGATTTAAAATTTGCGACAAATAAAGCATAAGAGGAGCGCCGTTTACAGTAATATAGGATAGAAGAAAAAGCACGAGTCCCATCGGGGCGGCAACTGCCACGGCACGCCAAAGAACGGACAAAACCTTAGTTCTGAGAGAAATAAGAATGACCTTACATATCTCGGGGCGGCGTATGGGCGGGAGCTCTATTGTGAACGAGGATTTTTCGCCTTTAAGAATGGTTGCTGACAGAATACGTGTCACCGGGAAGGTCATAAGCATACCCGCAATGACGAAAAGCGTAACAAAAAGCGCTACGTATACGAATTTTTCAGCACCGCACAGTGAAATTACGAATACTCCGCCTATACTTGCGAGAATGGGAAAACGTCCGTTGCACGGCACAAAGGAATTTGTGAGAATTGCAAGCAGGCGCTCTCTTTCGGAGTCTATAATTCTTGACTCGCTGACTCCGACTGCGTTGCACCCGAGTCCCATACACATAGTAAGCGCCTGCTTTCCGCAGGCATGGCACGCTGCGAACGGGCGGTCAAGGTTATAAGCGATGCGCGGCAGGTATCCTGCTTCCTCAAGGAGCGAAAACATAGGAAAAAATATCGCCATCGGCGGAAGCATAACCGCTATAACCGTGAAAAGCGTATCCAAAATTCCGTTACAAAGTGCTGATATGAAAATTTCGCTTGCGCCAAGCTGTGTAAGGGCTTTGAATATATGTGAGTTCAAGAAAATAAACAGCTGCTCAAGCCATGCCGAGGGATAGGACGCAAGGCGCAGGGTAATGAAAAAGCAAAGCGCCAAAAACAGTGCCATAATGGGATAGGCGGTAAATTTACCGCACAGTATTTTATCAAGTATTCCCCTGCCGTACCTTGAGCCCTCGCGCTTTTCCTGCAAGACCTCATCGCTTATTAAGCGCGCTCTTTCTATTATTGCGCCGACTATCATATCACTTATTTTTTCGCCTGTAATTCCCATTTCAAAAAGGCGCTTGTGCTCCTCAAGCACAGCGGAGCTTACCCGTCGGTCGTTTTCCTTATCAAAAAGCCTGTTTGCAATATCAAAATTACCCTCAAGCAGTCTGAGAGCCACAAAATAACTTGACACGCCCCTATACGTGTGCTCGGAAATTATGCTTGAAATACGGGACGCAGACTTTTCTATTTCGGGAGGATATTTAATGGCGCGCAGGTCTGTGCGCGGCGGTTTTTTATATTTTTGCAGATAAGCGACAAGAGCGGCGCTGGAGCGCTTGTTGCGCGCGTTTAAAGCGATAACGGGACAGGATATAAGCTCGGACAATCTTTGCTTGTTGAGAATAATATCGTGCTTTTGTGCTTCGTTTAAAAAGTTAAGGCAAACGATAAGCTCACCGACCGCTTCCTTTATTTGAAGAAGCAAGGGCAAGGAACGGAAAATAGCCGTAGCATCGCATATGTAAACGCACAGGTCGATTTTGCCAAGGCATAAAAATTCCACCGCAATCTCCTCTTCCTTGGAGTGGCTTATAAGAGAATAGGTGCCGGGAATATCGTAAAAGATAAAATCCGCATCCTCAGTACACACTCGCGCAGACATAACGTCTACGGTTTTGCCGCTCCAGTTGCCGGTGTGACGCCGTTTTCCCGTCAAGGAATTAAAAAGCGTACTTTTTCCGACGTTTGGGTTGCCGCACAGAGCAACCCTTACTTCCTTATTTTTATTTGATTTTTTCACACGCCCCATATCTTCCCCCTAAAATTCCAAGGAATATTTGTGCTAGCTGTCAATACCGACTTTCATCGCGTCGCACTTACGTATAGCTACCATAGTCCCGTTTATCAAGTAACAGGACGGGTCACCCATAGGACTCACCGAGACCTTTCTCACCTTAGTTCCGCGGCAGAGACCTATATCAAGAAAGCGCCTGTGCATTTCACCCTTACACAAAAGCGCTTTTACTGTTCCGATTTCATTAAGGTCAAGCTCTTCTATATGCTTCATTTTTTGTTTTTCTAACGGCACCTTCGTTACTATACTATGTTTTTCATATTTTTTCGTTCGAGGGTTTACATTTTTCCAAAAATATGCTAAAATAATAACAGTACATAAAAAGGAGAGAAAATTATGGCAAAAAAACAAAGCGATTATTTCGGTCTTAGCAGATTGGTAAGCCTTATATTGGCTATCATACCGTTTACTTCATGGATTTGCGGAGCTTTGACAAGATTACAGGAGGGCAAGCCCGTTGCAGCCCTTATCAGACTTATCTTCGGATTTAACTTAGTTTGGGCAATCGACCTTATACTTATGGTATTAAACGGTAATATTTGGAGATTTATCGATATGTAAAAAAATGAGCTTGCCTCGCGGCAAGCTCATTTTTTGCTGTTTATTATATTATACGGAATATTTTTCCTTATACATTGCGAATTTTTCATCAAAGCTACGGCTTTCGTGCTTGAGCTCAGACTGATACCTGTGCATATCAAGTGCATCGTGCTGAGATATTTCAACGACACAGCTTGCGATATTCGAGCAATGGTCAGCGACTCTCTCAAAATTATTGAGAAGGTCCGAAAGCACAAATCCGTGCTCTATTGTGCACTCGCTCTTTTGCAGGCGGATAATGTGATTAAGCTTTATTTTATCGCGGAGCTCGTCAACAACCTCCTCTATAGGCTCAACGTCGCTTGCAGCGGAAAGGTCTCCGTCTACGAATGCCGCATAAGCCTTATCGAGTATATCGTTTACAGCTCTTTCAAGCACGCTTATTTCGCTTGTTGCCTGAGACGAGAAGGCGATTTTCTTATCGCGGATTTCCTCAGCCGACTCAACGAAGTTGACGGCGTGGTCGGAAAGACGCTCCAGGTCGCCTATGATGTGCAGCAGCTTTGTAATCTGAGCGGCTTCTCTCTCATCCATATCACAGGCTGACGCCTTTACAAGATAGCTGCCAAGGTCATCCTCGTAATTATCTGCCTTTTCCTCAAGCGCGCGAATCTCGTCGGCAAGCCTTGCATCGTAGTTTTTCAAAAGCGCAAAGGATTTTTTAAGCGCGTCTATTGAAATTTTAGCCATAGCTGCGGTAACGTCCTCTGCTCTTGCGATTGCGATAGCGGGGGTGGTGAAAAGTCTTTCGTCAAGAGCGTTTGCGCTTTCTCTTTCAGACTTGTTATCGCGAACCGTAAGCTCTGCGAGCTTAACAAGCCATTTGTAGAAGGGTGCGATAAGCGCAACGGCAAGAATTTTAAATACCGTATGCACGAGAGCGACTCCCCACATATCGATAGCGCTACCGACAAATGCGAGCTCCACTATTTCATTTACTATTGAGAATACGGCAAGCCAAATAACAACGGCTATAATGTTGAAGTAAAGGTGAATCATTGCCGCCCTCTTACCGTTTTTGCTGGCGCCGGCGGATGAAATAAGCGCGGTAACGCAGGTACCGATATTCTGTCCCATGATAATAGGAATTGCCGCGCCGTATGTAATAGCGCCTGTCGTAGTAAGCGACTGAAGGATACCGACCGATGCGCTTGAGGACTGAACTATTGCTGTAAGAATAAGGCCTGCCAGAACACCGAGTATCGGATTTTCGAACATCGTAAGTATGCTCTTAAAGCTATCATTATCTTTAAGACCTCCCACAGCGTCGCTCATTTGGCTCATACCGACCATAAGAACTACAAATCCAATCAAAATCAAGCCAATGTCCTTCTTTTTGCCTCTTTTTGTAAACATAAGTAGACAAATTGCGATTAAAGCAACGAAGGGAACCCAAGAATCAGGCTTCAGCCACTTCAAAATTGCCAGAGCATCGCTTGCAGCATCTATGCCTGAAAGGCCTGTAATCCAAGCGGTAATTGCAGTACCGACGTTTGCGCCCATAATAACGCCGACGGATTGAAGCAGTGTCATCGTGCCGGAGTTTACAAAGCCGACTACCATAACCGTCGTCGCTGATGACGATTGAATTATAAGTGTAACTCCAAGGCCAAGTAAAAATCCGCGAAGGGGGCTTGAGGTCATTTTGCCAAGTATAATTTTTAGTCTGTTGCCCGCACTTTTTTTAAGCGCGTCTCCCATCGCGTCCATTCCGTAAAGGAAGAGGACGAGGCCTAAAATCAGCTGTAAAATGTCCATTGAAAAGTCCTCTCTTTTTATGCTAAATTATTTTTTGTTCATTTATATACAGTGCGAAGGTGAGTGACAGCCTTTCTGCCGCCCTGCGGCAAAGCATCATACGCTCAAGAAAAATCTCGAAGTAGTCCATAACGGAGCTTATATTAGTATCTATAGTTAAAGATAATATCGCCAGAGAATTTTCTCTGTCTATTTTCAGCTCCGATTGCTCAACCGAGTAATTAACGCGGTCGTGTATATCAAAGTCGGAGACGTCCGTATTTCTGACCCTGCTCCGTCTGACGTCGCTTTTGTCCGCCAAAATCAACGCGGCGCTGATTTCATCTATCGGCACTCCCGTACCCTCGTCGTGGTTGCCAATGGCGCTTACCACCGCAGCTATATCAGGTGCGCTCATATTAAGCTCGCTAAGAAGCTTAAATGCCATAATCGCTCCGCTCTGCGAGTGCGAAACGCGGTTGACAAGGTTGCCGATATCGTGAAGATAGCCTGCGATTTTAGCAAGCTCCACCGTTCTTTCATCATAGCCGAGTATTTCGAGTATTTTAGACGAGCAGGCGGCAACACCGAGAACGTGCGCGTAGCTGTGCTCTGTGTATCCAAGTGCAAGAAGCGATTTGTCCGCCCATTCAATGTACGTCTTAATGCGGGGGTTGTTTTTTACGTCGTCAAATCTAACCAAATTTTACCTCCAAAGCGGTATGCCCTCACGTCTCATTTTTTGTTTTGCGTCGGTTGACTTATTTCTTTTTCTATGATAAAATAATAGTAACGAAAAAATGAGGTGAGCCTTATGCTTAAAATATTTGAGTATCTACGGGAATTTAATCTGGTCTCTGTCGCGGTGAGAATAGTTTTAGCTACGGTTATCGGCGGACTTATAGGCTTTGAGCGGGGCCGTCAGGGCCGCGCAGCGGGAATGCGTACGCATATACTCGTGTGTCTTGGATCAAGTCTTACCGTTATGATAGGAATATTCTCAAGCACGGTGCTTGGCTTCACAGGCGACCCACTGCGTATTGCGGCGCAGGTTATATCCGGCATAGGCTTTCTGGGTGTCGGCACTATCCTTATCAAAGGAAGATTCCAAATCACCGGACTTACGACAGCGGCAGGTCTGTGGGCTACGGCTGCTATAGGTCTTGCGCTTGGAGCCGGATTTTTCGAGGGCGCTTTAATTGCCTTTTTCTGCGCGTTCTTTACCGTTACTATCTTCCACAAGCTTGAATACAGATTCAACCGTTGGAACTCAAGGTTCGGTATCTACGCGGAAATCAACTCCGACAGGCGTGTTAAGGATATTATAAATTACATCAAGGAAAACTATAACGCCGTTGACGTGCAGGTAACTCCGCCAAGAAGCAGCAGAAGCGAAAACGTAGGCATTGAGGCTATTATCATCTGTGATAACAACAAGCTCAGAATAAGCGAGGTAGCAGATGATATAGAAAAGCTTGATTACGTTCTTTTCGCCATAGAATCAATCTAAAATTCCCATTTGTTTGACTGCCCCGTTTTGGGGCAGTTATATTTTTGTTTTCTAAACGTTAGTATCGCAATAAATGCATCTTTCGTTTTTAATTATGTGCTTTATTCCGCGCTCGGACGAGCAAATGCACTTGGGGTTTTTGCACACGGGTACGTCGCTCTCTACTCCCTCAAGGGTTTTTATTTTGCCGTCGCTCTCGGAAAGAAGCTTTATTATAAGAGCCATTCTTATATATCTTCCGAGTCTTGCCTGCTCAAAGTAATGGGCCCGAGGGTCATCGTCAACGTCAGTATCAATTTCCGTTACACGGGGTAGGGGGTGCAGAATGGAAAGGTCCTTTTTCGCCTCGCTAAGCTTTGATTTTGTTAAAACATATGAGTCCTTCAGACGCTCGTATTCCTCTGCGCTTTCAAACCTTTCGCGCTGTATTCTCGTCATATAGAGAATGTCAAGACTGCCTATTACAGCTTCAAGACTTGCGGTTTCGATATAATTATCCTTTAAAAAGGCGTCCTTTATGTAATCGGGGATTTTAAGCTCGTCGGGAGATATAAGAACGAATTTAACGTTTTCGTATCTTGACATAGCTCCAATCAATGAGTGGACCGTCCTGCCGTATTTGAGGTCGCCGCAAAGACCTACGGTCAGATTGTCAAAGCGTCCCTTTTTGCGCTTGATTGTCAATAGGTCCGTAAGCGTCTGCGTGGGGTGGAAGTGACCGCCGTCGCCCGCGTTGATAACAGGAACGCTCGATACGGAGCTTGCGACTATCGGCGCGCCCTCTTTTGGGTGGCGCATCGCTATTATATCCGTGTATGCAGATACCATTCTTACAGTATCCGAGACAGTCTCGCCCTTGGAAATCGAGGAGTTGCCCGCATCCGAAAATCCGAGCACTTGTCCGCCAAGGCTCATCATAGCGGACGTAAAGCTCAGTCTCGTCCTCGTCGACGGCTCGAAGAAGAGCGCACCGAGTATTTTTCCCTTTGCCCTCTCGGCGTATTTTTCGGGATTTGCTATTATATCGTTTGCCACACTGCAAAGAGTGTCTATTTCGGACACGGTGAGGTCCATTATATCAATTAAATGTCTCATTTTATGCCTTTGCGCCATTTACGGCAAGATAATTTTCGATTCTTTGTACGTTTTCGAGATTTTTATCATCCTCTTTGAGATACTCGATGATATCGTATACGTCTACCACGCAGTATACGGGGAAGCCAAATTCCTCCTCAACCTCGGCAATGGCGCTCTTTTCGCCCTTGCCCTTTTCTTTTCTGTCTACCATAACGAAGGCGGCAACGATTTTTGCGCCGTCGAGCGACTTCATATTTTCAACGCTCTCTCTGATGGCGGTGCCCGCGGTGATTACGTCCTCGATGATGACGATTTCTTCGCCTGCCTTAGGCTTATATCCTACGAAAACTCCGCCCTCTCCGTGGTCCTTTTCCTCTTTTCTGTTAAAGAAGAACGGAAGGTCGAGTCCTTCCTTGGAAATTGCGACGGATGCCGAAACGGCAAGCGGAATTCCTTTATATGCAGGGCCGTAAAGGACGGTCCTTTTGTTTCCTACTTTTTCAAAATACGCTTTTGCGTAAAATTCGCCGAGCTTTGCTATCTGCTCGCCTGTTTTTATGTCGCCCGCATTGATGAAATACGGTATTTTTCTTCCGCTTTTAGCTGTGAAATCACCAAACTTCAATACGCCTGCGCCCTCAAGAAATTTTATAAATTCTCTTTTGTAGCCTTCCATTTTACTTTTTCTCCTTTAAGAAACAAATTCTCTTACGCATCTCTCGTATGCCATAACGGGATCCTCTGCCGCCGTGATAGGTCTGCCGACTACGATGTAATCCGAGCCTATCTTCTTTGCTTCGGCAGGGGTCATAACTCTTTTTTGGTCACCTACATCGCCGTCTGCGAATCTGACGCCGGGGGTCACCGTTACGAACGCTTCGCCGCATCTGTCGTGGACCTTACCCGCTTCAAGAGGTGAGCATACTACGCCGTCAAGTCCTGCGAGCTTCGCATTCTCGGCATAATGCATTACAACCTCGGCAATAGGCTCTTTTATAAGCAAATCATTTTCCATAGACTCCTGATCCGTAGAGGTAAGCTGGGTTACAGCGATAAGAATCGGGCGTGTGCCGTCGGGTCTTGTAAGTCCCTCAAGTGCCGCTTTCATCATATTTACAGTTCCGCCCGCGTGAAGATTAGTCATATCAACGTCGAGTCTTGAAAGCACCGCCATTGCCTTTTTAACGGTGTTGGGAATATCGTGAAGCTTAAGGTCGAGGAATATCTTATGACCGCGCGCCTTTATTTCGCGGACTATAGAGGGTCCTTCCGCATAAAAAAGCTCCATACCTATCTTTACGAAGGGCTTTTTCCCTTCGAATTTATCGAGGAATTTAAAGGTTTCCTCCGCGCTTGAAAAATCACAAGCGATAATTACGTCTTTTCCCATTTAATGTGCGCCTCCTATTATTTCACTTAAGCTTTTTATTCCGTATTTTTCCATTGTCAAGGGCAAACTTTCGATAATATCTCTACACGCATAGGGGTTAACGAGGTTTTCCGCGCCTACCTCGACAGCACGCGCACCCGCAAGCATAAACTCTATAACGTCCTCGGCGGTTCTGACACCGCCCATACCGACAATCGGAATTTTAACCGCCTCGTATACCTGATATATCATTCTAACCGCAACCGGCTTGATTGCCGGACCGGAGAATCCACCCGTCTTATTTGCGATTATGGGTG